>CBAAAS010000130.1:0-7314 GCA_964658855.1 uncultured Mycobacterium sp. | reverse complement strand
CGACGACGCCGTCATCGCCAAATGCTTCACGATCTGGGCCGGCGTGGTCGGCGCCATCGGCCTCGAGGTGTTCGGGCAGTACGGCGCCGACACGCTCAGCGACACACAGACGGTGTTCGACACCCAGGTGCGACTACTGATCGCATTGCTAACCCACCCCGATGTCGCTCCGGCCCCGTTCAGCGCTGCGGAGCCGAATTAGAACGTGTTCATCGATCGCATCGCGCGTCGAGCACACCCGTCGGCGGCGAGTTCAAACCGGCGGTTCCGGCCGTGGCGGGGGCTGGGTTATTCTGCGAGACGATGACCCACTCCTTCGGATCGCCGGTGCAGACCGCCTGGGTGACGCACAGCCTGGACACCACGGAAAAGGCTCTCACCGGCCTGTTAGGGGTGAAGAAGTGGGTGCGCCTGCCCGACGTCCACTTCGCCCCGGACTCCTGCAGCTACCGTGGAGCGCCGGCCGATTTCATTGCCAGCATTTCGCTGAGCTATCTCGGCGACATGCAGCTCGAACTGATCGAGCCGATCAGCGGGGCTAATATCTATAGTGACTTTTTGCAGGGCAGCGGACCGGGTCTGCACCACATCTGCGTTGAGGCCGACACCCTGGAGAACTTCGATGCCGCACTCGTCTCCGCCGCTGAGCAAGGAGCCTCGGTGCCACAGCAGGGCGTGATGCCCGGCGGCTTGCGATTCGCCTATTTGTCCGCCCCGCAGTACGGGGTTCCGTTTATCGAAATCGCGCACTTCTCACCTGAGATGCGCCAATTCTTCGACTACATCAAGCAGGAGCAGCGGTGAGTCGCGCTCACGACGACAGACAGAGCAGTGCGATTCGAACAGGCCAGGAGGAGTAGCGCCATGAGTACTGACATTCCAGCAACTTTGGGCGTTGACGACGTCACGTCGTGGTCGGATGAGGTGGACGTCGTAGTAATCGGCTTCGGCATCGGGGGCGGGTGCGCGGCGGTCAGTGCTGCCGCGGCCGGCGCACGGGTGCTCGTTCTCGAGCGCGCCGCCGTGGCCGGGGGCACGACTTCACTTGCCGGCGGCCACTTTTATCTCGGCGGCGGCACAGCGGTTCAGGACGCGACCGGCCACCCCGACTCGGCCGAGGAGATGTACAAGTACCTGGTCGCGGTGTCGCGTGAACCCGATCATGAGAAGATCCGCGCCTACTGCGATGGCAGTGTTGAGCACTTCAACTGGTTGGAAGACTTAGGTTTTCAGTTCGAGCGAAGTTTCTATCCGGGCAAGGTGGTCGTCCCGCCCGGCACCGAAGGCTTGAGCTACACCGGCAACGAAAAGGTCTGGCCCTTTTGCGAGCAGGCCGTCCCGTCGCCGCGCGGGCACTCCGTGCCCGTGCCGGGTGAGCTGGGCGGTGCGTCCATGGTGATCGATCTGCTGGTCAAACGGGCCGACGAGCTAGGCGTGCAATTCCGCTACGAAACCGGCGCAACCAACCTGATCCTGGACGCGGAGGGCGGCGTGGTCGGCGTCGCTTGGAAGCACTTCACCGAAACCGGTGCGGTGAAAGCCAAATCGGTCGTCATCGCGGCCGGCGGCTTCGCGATGAACCCCGATATGGTCGCCGAACACACTCCCGAGCTGGGGCAGCCGCGACGCACGAAACACCACGGGCTCGTCGCGCCCTACATTTTGGGTAACCCCAACGATGACGGGCTGGGCCTGCGGATGGGCGTGTCGGCGGGAGGCGTTGCCGAGAACATGGCCGAGAAGTTCATCACCGCGGCGGCCTACCCGCCCGAAGTGCTGCTGACGGGTGTGATCATCAACAAGGAGGGCAAGCGCTTCGTCGCCGAGGACTCCTACCATTCGCGCACATCGGCTTTCGTGCTCGAGCAGCCGGAGCAAATCGCGTACCTGATCGTCGACGAAGCGCACACCGAGATGCCCGCGATGCCACTGATCAAGTTCCTCGACGGCTACGAGACGATCGCCGAACTGGAGCAGGCGCTCGAGATTCCCGCGGGCAGCGTCGCGGCGACGTTGAACCACTACAACGAATTTGCCGCCAACGGCGAGGATCCCGATTTTCACAAGCAACCGGATTACGTTGCGCCGCAAGATAACGGGCCGTGGGCTGTATTCGATCTGTCACTTGGGCGGGCGATGTACTCCGGGTTCACGATGGGGGGTTTGGCGGTCACCGTCGACGGCCAGGTACAGCGTGGCGACGACTCCATCGTCCCGGGCCTGTACGCGGTGGGGGCGTGTGCGTCCAACATCGCCCAGGACGGCAAGGGTTACGCCAGCGGTACCCAGCTCGGCGAGGGCTCGTTCTTCGGGCGCCGCGCCGGAGCGCACGCGGCCGCCAAGGCCGTGGGCGCGCAGGCGCTGTAAGGCGTGCTAGACCCCGGCGGGCTGCTGGTGCACCGGACCCAGCTGCCACCGGCCTTCGCCGAGCAACTCAAGCCGTTGTTGGTGATGCGACTCGACGGTGCTGCGGTGACTGACGCTGACCAGGACGGTGTCCGGTAATTCGGCGCGCAGCAATCGATACATCGTCAACTCCAAACCCTCGTCCATAGCCGAGGTGGCCTCATCGACGAATACCGCCTTGGGTCTGGTCAGTAGGACACGAGCGAACGCAACGCGCTGCTGCTCGCCCGGTGACAGCACTTTGACCCAATCCTGTTCCTCGTCGAGCAAGTCGACCAGGTGCGGCAGCATCACTTTGACCAACATGTCTTGCAGTGCAGCGTCGGGGATCTCACCGGACGCCGCTGGATATGACACCACCGCTCGCAGATCGCCCAACGGTATATAGGGCAACTGAGAGAGGAACATCGTCTGGTTGGGCCCGTCGGGGGATCGCAGGGTTCCCGATCCGTATGGCCACAACTGGGCGAGGCTTCGCAACAGCGTCGTTTTGCCGCTGCCCGACGGGCCGGTGATCACCAGCGCGTCACCGGCTGACAAGTGCACATCGAGTGAGTCGATCAACTGGTCGCCATCAGGCGTGCGCACCTCGACGCCCTCGATGTCGACAGCGCCGTCGACGCTCGGCCTCACTAGCAGTTCCGGTAGGTCGCGTGCCTTCTCGTCCGCGACAACCAGGCCGTGCAATCGGATGATCGCGGCGCGATAGCTGGCGAATTGGTCGTAGACGTTGCGGAAAAACGACAGTCCGTCGGAAATCTCACCGAATGCGACCGCGGTCTGCGTGACGCTACCGAATTTGATCTGTCCGGCGAACAACCGCGGCGCCTGAAGCATCCAGGGCAGCGGGACGATGAACTGACTCATCGAGATGTTGAACCCGAACCAGCCGACAGTGCGATTCACGTAGTGCAAGTAATTGTCGATGATCAGCCGAAATCGGCTGTTCAGCTGGACGCGTTCGGCGCTCTCACCGCGGTAGAAGCCAACCGCCTCGGCGGCGTCGCGAACCCGGACCAGTGCATACCGGAAGGCGGCATTTGTCAGCTCGTTGCGGAAGCTCAGCCGGATCAACGGGCGCCCGATCCAGAACCCGCCGATCGTCGCCACCAACACGTAGACGATCAGAATCCAGAACATCGCTCGGGGCATGCTCACACCGAACAGGGTCAGCGTGCCCGACAGGTTCCACAGAATGGCAGTGAACGAGACCACCGACAGCACCGATCGCACCGCGCCGAACACCAGCACATCGCCGGTGCCGTTGGACGGCAAGTTGGGGACGCCTCCCACTCCGGCGGTCAAGACGTCGATGTCCTGTTGAATACGTTGGTCGGGGTTGTCGATGGTGCCGTCGATGAAGCGGGAACGGTAGTAGGCGCGCCCTTCCAGCCAGTCGCCGGTAAATCGATCGGTGAGCCAGATCCGCCACGCCACGATAAACCGTTGCGTCAGATAAATATCGAGCACTACGCGGGCGATGAATATCGCCGCCATAATAGAGAAGTGGAAAATTGACATCCAAAACCCATGAACACCAGATGCTTTCACGACTTCGTCATGAGTGGCCATGCCCTGCACAGCGGTCTGAATGGACGAGCTCAAATCATTGGCCTGGTAGCTGAGCAGCACTGTCAGCCGCACTCCGACCACGACCGACAACAGCAGTATCCCAAGCATCAACCACACGCTCGCGCCGTTCCGGACTGCGAAATATCCGCCGGTGATCCGCCAGAACTGGCGACCCCACGGTGTGACCAATCGGAGCACCACGAGCACGCCAAGCAAGCACACCGCACTGATCGCCCACGCCATGACGATCCAGGACAGTGATTCGACCAGCGCGTGACCCCAGTCGATAGACGGCTTGAACAACTCCACTGTGCGCCTACTCCTTCAGATTGCAACCTGCTCGGCCGGGCATGCGCGACCGCCTGGCCTGGACGACTTCCCCGCGAAGCTACCCGGACACCACGGCAGCATGGTGTCTGGGCTGTTGGGCCTGATCATGCCATCGAAACAAATACCCGCACGCAGAAGCTCGACGCCCGCTCACGCGTCGACCGCCTGCTTTTCGATCGGCCTCAGTTCCCACCTGCCCTCACCGAGCAGCTCGAGCACCTGATCGTGGTGCTGTTCCACCGTGGGGCGATGACTGACGCTGACTACGACACAGTTTGGCAAGTCGGTACGCAGTAGCTGGTAGAGCGCGAATTCCAACCCCTCGTCGAGCGCGGATGTCGCCTCGTCCAAAAACACCGCCTGAGGCTCGGCAAGCAGGACACGGGCGAACGCGACACGCTGCTGCTCGCCGGGGGAAAGCACCTTGGCCCAATCGCGCTCCTCGTCGAGCCGAGCCGCCAGCGGAGCAAGCGCGACCTTGGTCAACGCCTCTCGCACGGCGGCGTCGGAGATGTCTGTCGGGGAATTCGGGTAGCAGACCACGCCACGAAGGTCGCCGAGCGGCACATAAGGCAACTGCGACAAGAACATCGTTTTGTGCTCGCCTGCGGGCCGGCGCAAGGTGCCCGACGCATAGGGCCACAACTGCGCCAGACTGCGCAGCAACGTGGTCTTGCCGGCCCCCGAACGCCCGGTGACGACCAAGGCGTCGCCACTGCTGAGCCGCACCTCGATGGGATCGATCAACTGTTCGCCAGTGGGCGCGCGCACCTCGACGGCGGCGATCTCCACCGATCCGCGTTCGCTTGGCTCCACGGTCACCTCAGGCAGTTTTCGGGCGCGCGCGTTCGCGTCGACTAAGCCATATAGCCGAAGGATCGACGCGCGAAATGCCGCAAATTCGTTGTAGTGGTTACGGAAAAACGACAGCGAGTCCTGGATCGTGCCGAAAGCGGCCGCGGTCTGCGCCACGCCGCCCAGACCGATTTTTCCTGCGAACAACCGCGGTGCCTGGATGAGCCACGGCAGCGGCACCATCGTCTGGGTGATCGACACGTTCCACCCGAAGTACCCGATGGTGCGGCTGACGTAGCGACGGTAATTGTCGACGATCGGCGTGAAACGCTGCCCCAATCGGGATCGCTCGGCTTCTTCACCACGATAGAAACCTACGGCTTCCGCGGCATCGCGCAGGCGCACCAAGGCGTAACGAAACACTGCGTTGAGCCTTTCGTTGGCGAAACTCAGCGCGATCAAGGGATGACCGATCCAAAACGTGACGCTGCTTGCCGTCAGTACGAAGACGAAGACGCTCCAGAACATCGCGCGCGGAACGTCAACGTGGAGCAGTGGAATCGTCAGCGGGCCGGACAGGTTCCACAAGATCGCGGCGAACGAAACCACCGAGACCACCGCATGCACAGCGCCGAACACCAAGGTTTGATTGGTGCCGATGGTCGGCACGTTAGCGGTCGCGCCGGCACCGGCGGTGAAGACATCGACATCCTGCTGAATCCGCTGGTCCGGGTTGTCGATCGTTTCGTCGATGAATCTGGCCCGGTAGTAAGCGTGTCCAGTCAGCCAGTCGGCAGTGAGGCGCTCGGTCAGCCATACCCGCCAGGCGATGATGAAGCGTTGCATCACGTAGAGGTCGACCATGGCGATGGCGATGAAAGTCGCAGCCAGGATGCAAAAGACAGCCAGCGCCACCCAGAAGCCATGCATGCCAGACTGTTTGACGAGTTCGTTCTGTGCACCCGAGCCGGTGAACGCTGTCTCCAGCGCGTTATACAGGTCTTTGCTGAAGTAGCTGAATAAGACGTTGATCCGAACAGTGGCGACGACCAACAGCAGCAGGACGCTGAGCATCAGCCACACCCTCACTGACCGCGAACCGGAAAAATAGGCGCCGGTGATCCGCCAATACTGGCGTGCCCACTGAGTGGTGAGCCGGAGGACCACGAAGACAACGAGCACGCACACGGCACTGATCAGCCACGCCCGGGCGATCCACGCAAGCGACTCGGGCACAGCGTGACTCCAGTCGAGGGATGGCGTGAACGGCTGTAGAACAGGCACGAAGTCTCCTTGCGGTCTGAGGCATCCCGCACGACGCCCACGTCGGAAAGCTTGTCGGGCAACGGAAGGCTTGGCGATAGGCTGCCGGAATGAGCTCCAACGGCGCAGCTTCCGAAGCCTTCCACGCCGGCCGACTGATCGCCCGCCGACTGAAAGCCAGCGGGATCGACACTATCTTCACCTTGTCCGGCGGCCATCTGTTCTCGATCTACGACGGTTGTCGCAGCGAAGGCATCCGGTTGATCGATACCCGCCACGAGCAGACCGCGGCGTTCGCCGCCGAGGGCTGGTCGAAAGTGACACGTCAGCCAGGGGTGGCCGCGCTGACCGCCGGCCCGGGTGTAACCAACGGCATGAGCGCGATGGCCGCCGCCCAGCAGAACTCGTCACCGCTGCTGGTCCTCGGCGGCCGCGCACCCGCGGGGCGGTGGGGCATGGGCTCACTGCAGGAAATCGACCATGTGCCGTTCGTGTCGCCGCTCACCCGGTTCGCTGCCACCGCGCCGTCAGCGGAGGCCATCAGCGGCCTGATCGACGACGCGCTGCGGGCTACCGTCGGCGCCCGGTCGGGGGTGGCGTTCATCGATATCCCTATGGATCATGCTTTTTCGGTAGCCGCCGACACGGGACAGCCCGGCGCGCTGACCACGTCGCCGGCCCCGGTACTCGCCGACGGCGACGCACTCGACCGTGCGGTCAGCCTGCTCGCCAACGCACAACGGCCGGTGATCATGGCGGGCACCAACGTGTGGTGGGGGCACGCCGAGGGCGCGCTGCTGCGGTTGGCCGAGCAGCGACGGATACCGGTGCTGATGAACGGCATGGCGCGCGGCACCGTGCCCGCGGACCATGCGCTGGCGTTTTCCCGGGCTCGCTCGAAAGCGCTGGGGGAGTCCGATGTTGCGCTGGTCGTCGGGGTACCGATGG
>CBAAAS010000129.1:0-7326 GCA_964658855.1 uncultured Mycobacterium sp. | reverse complement strand
GGTGTGCGGGCCACAACCTTTTTCGGAGCTGTCCGGCCTCAACGAGACTCCCTTGCAGCGTTGTGCTGACCGCGCTGCTGTGTAGCGTTCACGAAAGATGTTGGCAGCAATGGCTTATCCGCACTTCCCCGTGCCGGCTATCCGGATCGGGGCGCTTCCCCGAGCAGATATCCTCGGCCTGACGAGGACATTCACTGAACAACCGCACATTTGAGAACAGTATGAGCTTCGTGACAACGGCGTGTGCCACGGGAAGAATGAACAAGCATGGCGGTCATGTTGGGAACCACTCGTGAGCAGCGGCCGCGTCAGGCCATCCTCGGTCAACTCCCCCGGATCAGCCGGGAGGATGGATCGCCGATCCGGGTCTTGCTGGTCGACGACGAACCGGCTTTGACCAACCTCGTCAAGATGGCCCTGCATTACGAAGGCTGGACGGTCGAGGTCGCCCACAACGGACGCGAAGCCGTCAAACAGTTCGACGACGTCGAACCCGACGTGCTGGTGCTCGACATCATGCTCCCCGATATCGACGGCCTGGAGATCCTGCACCGGATCCGCCAATCAGGGCCCTACACGCCCACCTTGTTCCTGACGGCGCGCGACTCGGTGATGGACCGGGTGACCGGCTTGACCGCGGGCGCCGACGACTACATGACCAAGCCGTTCAGCCTCGAGGAGTTGGTCGCCCGGCTACGGGGCCTGCTCCGCCGTTCCAATCACCTCGCTCCGCCCTCGGAGGAGAGCCTCACGATCGGTGACCTCACTCTCGATGGCGCGAGCCACGAGGTACACCGGGCCGGATCGTTGATTTCGCTGTCGTCAACCGAATTCGAACTGTTGCGCTTCTTGATGCGCAACCCGCGCCGGGCACTGACCCGCACCGAAATCCTGGACCGGGTCTGGAATTACGACTTCGCCGGACGCACCAGCATTGTCGATCTGTACATTTCGTATCTACGGAAGAAGATCGACGCCGGCAGAGAGCCGATGATCCACACCGTGCGAGGTGTCGGGTACATGCTCCGCTCGCCGGCATAACACCGAGGTGGCAGTGAAATGACCGGGGCCCCAGAGACTCCGTGGTGGCGGCCGCGCACCCTGCGCCACCAACTGGTCCTGGGCGTCTCAGCGGTGGTCACGATCGTCATGCTGGTGGTCGGCGTGATCTCGGTGGTCAGCCTGCGGGCCTATGTCAACGCGATCAACGATGCGGAAGTCTCCGAATCGCTTGACGCACTGAACCACTCGTACACAAAATACCTCGCCGGTCAGATCGCTCCGCATCGTGAAGTCGGGGACGCCATGCTGAGGTTCACCGAACAGAACCCGGGAAACGTCATCGCGGTGATGCACGGCGGCGACGTGCTCGGTTCGGCGATCTTCTTCGAGGACAACCCGCAGGCCGCCACACCCGACGTCATCGCCGCCGTCAAGGCGCTGCCCTGGCGCGACGGCGAGATTCACACCGCAAAACTGGGCAGACTCGGGCCCTACCGGGTCAGTAGCCAAAAGACCGGCACCGGTGAGCTACTGGTGGTCGGGGTATCGCTGGATCTGGTCGACAAGACCATCAACCGCCGAATCGTCAGCGCTACAGTGCTTTCGATCGCGGCGCTACTGGTGACCGCCGGCCTGACCGCTCTGGTGGTCGGCTATGCGCTCAGGCCGTTGCGGCGCGTCGCGGTGACCGCCGCCGAGGTCGCCGGCACGCCACTCACCGGAGAGGACCATCGCATCACCGCCAGGGTCCGCCCGGACGACACCGACCCCAACAATGAGGTGGGCATCGTCGGGCACACGTTGAACCGGTTGCTGGACAACGTCGACAGTGCCCTGGCGCACCGGGCCGAATCCGACCGGCGCATGCGCCAATTCATCACCGACGCCAGCCACGAACTACGGACGCCGCTGGCGGCGCTCCAGGGCTACTCCGAGCTCACCCGCCAGGACAGCGCCGCGCTACCCCCGACCACCGAGTACGCGTTGGCCCGCATCGAGTCGGAGGCCCGGCGGATGACCTCGCTGGTCGATGAACTCCTGTTGCTGTCGCGCCTGGGCGAGGGCGATGATCTGCGCACTGAGGACGTCGACCTGGCCGACATCGTCCTCAACGCGGTCAACGATGCCGCAGTGGCAGCGCCCAGCCATAACTGGATCAAGGACCTGCCCGACGACCCGGTCTGGGTGAGCGGCGACTCGGACCGGCTGCACCAACTGGTGAGCAATCTGCTGACGAACGGCTGGGTTCACACACCGGCCGGGGTCACCGTGCAGACGGCCATCACCTGCCAGCGCTTCAGAGCCGACGGGCCCTACGCCGAGTTGACGGTGGCAGACAACGGGCCCGACATCGATCCTGAACTTCTTCCCCATCTCTTCGATCGATTCGTACGCGCCAAGGACGCCCCCCATGAAGGAGGCGGAAACGGTCTGGGCCTGGCCATTGTCGACTCCATCGTGAAAGCCCACGACGGATCGGTCGTGGCCGAATCGACGGCGGGCCGAACCATTTTCCGGGTGCGCCTTCCGCTGGCCAAGTAGCCCGCATCACAGTCCGCACAGCAAACGCGGTCTCCGAATCAAGCCCACTTTAGAGCGATAGGTAATCGCCGACCGCAAACTCTATTGCGCGACACACTGTAAAGAAAGCGTTAGCGACGGCGCTTTATACATCTACTGGGCCTAGCTTCTTTCCAGACCCCTGAGTCGAGACTAAATTTGCATGCCTGAGCCGAGATTCGATCGCCGATCGACCTGACCGGCTTGTCACGAACGGAGAAGCGATGTCCGTGGTTGCCTACGTCTTGCTGACGGTGGCGGTATTCGCCGTCCTCGGCTACGCCCAGAAGCTGGTCGAAAAGCTGTGAGCTACGACAACATCATTGGCCTCGGGCTCGCGGCGGCACTGACGGTTTACCTCGTAGCCGCGTTGTTCTTCCCGGAGAGGTTCTAGGTGAGCACATCCACCGTGGGGATCGCCGTGCTGGTGCTGGCGTTGATCGCCGTGCACATCCCGCTCGGCGACTACATGTACCGCGTCTACACCTCACCGAACGACTGGCGAGTCGAGAAGGCCGTGTACCGCTTCATCGGCGCCAACCCCAAAGCTGAACAGCCGTGGTACGCCTACGCGAGAAGCCTTCTGGCGTTCTCGGCGGTCAGCGTGCTGTTCTTGTTCTTCTTCGAGCTGCTGCAGGACAAGCTGCCCCTGCACCTGCACAATCCGGCGACCAAGATGACGCCGTCGCTGGCGTGGAACACCGCGATCAGCTTCGTCACCAACACCAACTGGCAGGCCTACTCGGGCGAGACCACCCAGGGCCACCTGGTGCAGATGGCCGGGCTGGCCGTGCAGAACTTCGTCTCCGCCGCAGCGGGAATCGCCGTGGCGATCGCCCTGGTTCGCGGATTCGCCCGCAGCAGGACGCACGAAATCGGCAACTTCTGGGTCGACCTGGTCCGCGGAACCGTGCGCATCCTGCTGCCGATCTCGATCATCGGCGCGATCGTGCTGCTGGCCGGCGGCGCGATCCAGAACTTCCACCTGCACGACCAACTGGTCACCACGTTGAGCGGCGCGCAGCAGACCATCCCCGGCGGACCGGTCGCCAGCCAGGAAGCCATCAAGCAACTCGGCACCAACGGCGGCGGCTTCTACAACGCGAACTCCGCGCATCCGTTCGAGAACCCGACCAGGCTGAGCAACTGGGTCCAGATCTTCCTGATGATGGCGATCAGCTTCTCGCTCCCACGCACCTTCGGCCGAATGGTGGACAACACCAAGCAGGGCTACGCGATCGTCGCCGTCATGGGCGTGCTGGCCACCCTCAGCCTGGCGTCGATCGAGCTGTTCCAGCTCAGCCACCATGGGACCGTGCCCACGGCCGCAGGTTCGGCGATGGAGGGCGTGGAACAGCGTTTCGGAGTGGCGAACTCCGCGGTGTTCGCCGACGCGACCACGCTGACGTCAACGGGCGCCGTCGATTCGGCACACGACTCGTACACGAGCCTGGGCAGCCTGGTTCAGTTGTTCAACATGCAGATCGGCGAGGTCGCGCCCGGCGGAGTCGGCTCGGGCCTCTACGGCATGCTGATCATGGCCATCCTCACCGTGTTCGTCGCCGGGCTGATGGTGGGACGCACACCGGAATACCTCGGCAAGAAGATCCGTCCCCGCGAAATGAAACTGGCGGCAAGCTATTTCCCGGTCACCGAACTGCTGGTCCTGGTCGGGACCGGCGTCGCCATGGCACTACCGGGACCGCGGGCGGGCATGAACAACACTGGCCCGCATGGACTTTCGGAGGTTCTCTACGCGTTCACCTCCGCCTCCAACAACAACGGCTCAGCTTTCGCCGGCTTGTCGGCGAATACCACGTGGTTCAACACGGCGCTGGGGTTGGCGATGGTCATAGCCAGGTTCCTCCCGATGATCCTGGTGTTGGCGCTGGCCGGCTCGCTTGCCCGTCAAGGTCGTACCCCGGAGTCGCCGGGCACCCTGCCCACGCACCGGCCACAGTTCATCGGTCTGGTAGCTGCGGTCACTGTCGTGTTGTGCGCGTTGACTTTCCTGCCGGCACTCGCGCTCGGACCCCTCGCTGAAGGAATCCACTGAGATGACAAGCTCAACCGCCATCAAGCCGCGTTCCAACCGGCCCGCGCGTCCGCAACAGGGCGGCCCCACACCGGTTCAGGGCGGATTGCTCGACCCCGCAATGATGTTGAAGGCCCTGCCCGACGCGGTGCGCAAGTTCGACCCGCGCACGCTGTGGCGCAACCCGGTAATGCTGATCGTCGAGATCGGAGCGATCTGGTCGACTGTGCTGACGATCCGCAACGAATCCTGGTTCGGCTGGCTGATCGTGTTCTGGCTGTGGCTGACGGTGCTTTTCGGCAACCTCGCGGAAGCCGTCGCCGAGGGGCGGGGCAAGGCCCAGGCCGACACGTTGCGTAAATCGAAGGCCGACACCATCGCCCGACGGCTGCAGGGCTGGGCGCCCGGCAAGCCCGGCAAGGAAGAGGACGTGCGCGCGCCGGAACTGCAGAGAGGCGACATCGTCGTCGTCGAAACCGGCGAAACCATCCCGGGCGACGGCGAGATCGTGGAAGGCATTGCGTCGGTGAACGAATCGGCGATCACCGGGGAATCAGCGCCGGTGATTCGCGAGTCCGGCGGCGATCGCTCCGCGGTCACCGGCGGTACCACGGTGCTCTCCGACCGGATCGTCGTCAAAATCACTCAGGAGCCGGGTAAGAGCTTCATCGACCGGATGATCGCGCTCGTGGAGGGCGCCAACCGGCAGAAGACCCCGAATGAGATCGCGCTGAACATTCTGCTGGCCGCGCTGACCATCATCTTCATGTTCGCGGTGGCGACGCTGCAGCCGCTGGCGATCTACTCCAAGCTCAACAACCCGGGTGTGCCCGACACCGCCGCGTTGACTGGAAACGGCGTCGACGGCGTCGTGCTGGTGGCGCTGCTGGTCTGTCTGATTCCCACCACGATCGGCGCGCTGTTGTCTGCGATCGGCATCGCCGGCATGGACCGGCTGATCCAGCGCAACGTGCTGGCCATGTCGGGCCGCGCCGTCGAAGCGGCCGGTGATGTCGACACGCTGTTGCTGGACAAGACCGGCACGATCACCCTCGGCAACCGGGAGGCCGCGGAGTTCATCCCGGTCGGCGGGGTCACCCCCGAGGACCTGGCGGATGCCGCCCAGTTGTCCAGCCTGGCCGACGAGACCCCGGAGGGCCGCTCGATCGTCGTCTACGCCAAGCAGACCTACGGGCTGCGGGAGCGCCCGCCGGGTGAACTGAACAACGCGCAGTGGATCGAGTTCACCGCGACGACCCGGATGTCCGGTGTCGACATCGACGGACGGCAGCTGCGCAAGGGTGCGGCGAGCTCGGTGGCCAACTGGATTCGCGATCAGGGCGGCGTCATCCCGGACGCGCTCGGCGACGTGGTCGACGGCATCTCGGCGGCCGGTGGGACGCCGCTGGTGGTCGCCGTGGTCAGCAACGGCGACCACGGCAAGAACGCCGACGTGCTCGGTGTCATCCACCTCAAAGACATCGTCAAGCATGGCATGCGGGCCCGCTTCGACGAGATGCGCAAGATGGGCATCCGGACGGTGATGATCACCGGGGACAATCCGTTGACCGCCAAGGCAATCGCTGACGAAGCCGGCGTCGACGACTTCCTCGCCGAAGCCACTCCCGAGGACAAGCTGGCACTGATCAAGCGCGAGCAGCAGGGCGGCCGACTGGTGGCCATGACCGGCGACGGCACCAACGATGCGCCGGCCTTGGCGCAGGCCGACGTCGGGGTGGCGATGAACAGTGGCACCAGCGCGGCCAAAGAGGCCGGCAACATGGTCGATCTGGACTCCGACCCCACCAAGCTGATCGAGATCGTCGAGATCGGCAAGCAGTTGTTGATCACCCGCGGTGCGCTGAGCACCTTCTCGATCGCCAACGACATCGCCAAGTACTTCGCGATCATCCCGGCGATGTTCGTGGCACTGTTCCCCGGACTCGCCTCCATCAACGTCATGCGGCTGCACAGTCCGCAGTCGGCGATCTTGTCCGCGGTGATCTTCAACGCGATCATCATCGTCGCGCTGATCCCACTGGCCCTGCGCGGCGTTCAGTACACGCCGAGCAGTGCTTCGAAGTTGTTGAGCCGCAACCTTTACGTCTACGGGCTGGGCGGCGTCGTCGCTCCATTCATCGGTATCAAGCTGATCGACCTGGCCGTGCAATTCATTCCCGGGATGGGCTGATATGAATTTCTCGAACGTGATTCGGCAACACTGGGCGGCCCTGCGCGCCCTGCTGGCGTTGACGGTCATCACCGGTGTCATCTATCCGCTGGCCGTCTGGGGAATCGCTCAACTCCCCGGCCTGCACGATAAGGCGAACGGCTCGATCGTCACCGCCGCCGGGCCCAATGGTTCGGAGAGGCGAGTCGGCAGCAAGCTGATTGGGCAGTCGTTCACCGACAAGAACGGCAACCCGCTGCCGCGGTATTTCCAGAGCAGGCCCTCGGCGGCCGGGGCGGGCTACGACCCCACCGCATCGGGTGCCAGCAACCTGGGACCGGAGAGCATCGTCGACACGCCCGCCGATCCGGCCAAGCTGATTCCGGGTGCCGATCCGTCCGACGCCGGCTTCAAGCCCAGCCTGCTGACCCAGGTGTGCTCGCGCAGCCTGGCGATCGGCCAGCTCGAAAAGGTCGACGGCTCAAGGCCGTTCTGCACCGGCGGCGGCGTCGGCGCCGTGTTGTCGGTGATGGGCCCGCGTGATCCGCGGGGGGCAGTG
>CBAAAS010000128.1:0-7339 GCA_964658855.1 uncultured Mycobacterium sp. | reverse complement strand
CGTTGACGTCGACGCCCAGCCAGTCGGCGGCCAGGCGCTGCGGCCGGCCGGTGTGGATCCCCACTCGCATCCGCGGCTTGTAGCCGCCGACGTCGACCGACTTGAGGGCGCGCTTGGCCTCCAGGACCGCTTCGACGGCGACCCGTGGATCGGCGAACACCGCCATGGTGCCGTCGCCCATCCGTTTGACGATGTGTCCCCCGGCGTCCAGCAGAGGCGGTTCGATGGCACGCGCTACCCGCCGGAGCAGTTTGAGCGTCGCGTCGTCACCGGCGCGCAACGACCAGTTGGAGAATTCCACCAGGTCGGTGAAGACGATCGTCACCTCTTCATTGGCCGGGCGCCGAGACACCACCTCGGTCAGCGCCTGCCACACCTGGAGAGCGCCGAGGCTGACCTCCCGCGACGCGCCGCCGCGCTCACCAAGCAGTCGACCGGCGGCCCGGGCGGCGGCCCGGGGACCACCCTGGCCGGCTGTCGAGAGTGGGTCGCCGAAGTCGGGATCGCCGGGTAAGCCGCGCCGCGCCCGCCGGACCAGCGATATCAGGCCGGGGCTTCGATTTGTGGTGCGCACCCACTGCGCCGCTCCACGCAGGGATGGCGGCGAATGCTGTCGTACTGCAGGTGGATCCGGCGTCGTCACCGTTTGCTCGGGCTCGCCGGACACCGGTTCGGGCCCGAGTTCCACATAGCTCAGCGTAGGTGCTGTTTGGAGAGACCGGCAACGACCGTGGTGGTGGTGTCCGACACGATCGCCGATGAACCACCTGATCACGGACCTGCGACGCCCCGATCGACGCTCGATAACGACCCGGGCGACGCGCTCGCCAGAACGTAGACAACGACTGTTGTCAACATTATCGTGGGTTGATCATCGCCGATCGGACCCAGGAGGCTGTGATGACAGTGACGTCGATTCCGCCCACGCCCGCGCCGCGCGGTCCGGGCCGGCCGGATCACGAGACGGTGCCGTCGACCTCGCCGCTGGGGCCTGACTCGCTGACGTGGAAGTACTTCGGCGACCTGCGCACCGGGATGATGGGCGTCTGGATCGGCGCGATCCAGAACATGTATCCCGAATTGGGCGCCGGCGTCGAAGAGCACTCGATTCTGTTGCGTGAGCCGCTGCAGCGGGTGGCGCGGTCGGTGTACCCGATCATGGGCGTCGTCTACGACGGCGGCCGAGCCTCCCAGACCGGCGAGCAGATCAAGCAGTTCCACCACACCATCAAGGGCGTCGACGCCAGCGGCCGCCGCTACCACGCGCTGAACCCCGAGACGTTCTACTGGGCGCACGCCACTTTCTTCATGCTGGTGATCAAGGTTGCCGAGTACTTCTGCGGTGGGTTGACCGAAGCCGAGAAGCGCCAACTTTTCGCCGAACACGTGCAGTGGTACCGGATGTACGGCATGAGCATGCGGCCGGTGCCTGAGTCGTGGGACGACTTCTTGGAGTACTGGCAGCGGGTCTGCAGCGACGAGCTGGAGATCAATCAGGCCACCCTGGACATCTTCCAAATCCGGATCCCCAAGCCGAAATTCGTACTGATGCCGACGCCGGTGTGGGATCAGCTGTTCAAACCCCTTGTCGCCGGCCAACGTTGGATTGCGGCCGGACTGTTCGAGCCATCAGTGCGCGAAAAAGCCGGCATGCGTTGGACACCGGGCGACGAAGTCGTGCTGCGATTGTTCGGCAAATTGGTGGAGCTGGCTTTTCTGGCTGTTCCCGACGAGATCCGCCTGCATCCGCGTGCGCTGGCCGCATACCGCCGCGCCGAGGGCCGCAATCCCGATGATGCTCCGCTGGTGCAGGCGCCGAGATTCACTGCGCCACCGTCGGACCGCCGCGGGCTGCCGATGCACTACTTCCCGCCCCGGCCCAGAAGCATCATCGCGCGGGCGG
Source organism: uncultured Mycobacterium sp. (assembly GCA_964658855.1). GTDB lineage: Bacteria > Actinomycetota > Actinomycetes > Mycobacteriales > Mycobacteriaceae > Mycobacterium. Next base: position 5,436 of record CBAAAS010000128.1, on the reverse strand, counting down.
GTTCGCTGATGCACACGACGTTCTCGCTGGCCGGGTTACGTCCGGCGCGGGGCCGCGGCAAAGCTGCCTAGCCGGGCGACGATGCAGAGCGCGCAGCGCGATGAGGAGAAGCCCGGCAATCGGACCTAGCCGCGTTGCGCCCTGGCGCTTTGATAAAGGCAAATCGCCGCAGCCGCAGCCACATTCAAGCTCTGGGCGGCCCCCGACATCGGAATGCTCACCCGACTGTCGGCCTGTGCGGCTATCTCTGCCGACAACCCGTGGGCCTCGGAACCGAACAGCCATGCCGTCGGGCCCGCGAGGTCGGCCTCGTCGAGCGACGCTTCGCCGTCGACGGTGGTGGCCACGACCCGCAGCCCGGCGCCCCGCAGTGCGGTGAGCGCCGTATCGGCATCGGGTGCGACGACAACAGGTAATGCGAAGATACTGCCCGCGGAGGCGCGTAGGCACTTGCCGTTGTACGGGTCGACGCTATGACCGATGAACACAACCGCGGCAGCGCCCATGGCGTCCGCGATGCGAATCAATGTGCCGGCATTGCCGGGCTCACCGATCTCCACACCGACGGCGACAAGTCGCGGATTCTGCGCGAGCACATCCGCCAAGACGGCGCTCGGGTGTTCACACACCGCAACAACACCGGCGGGAGTGACAGTGTCCGACAACGCTTTTGCGGCACGCTCGGTGACGAGCTGAACCACCGCGCCATGTTCTGCCAGCAGTTCGGCGTAGCGCTGCGCCGCTGCCTCGGTGACGAAGATCTCGCGGATCAACCCGTGCCGGGACGCGGCCTCCACCAGGTTGGCGCCCTCGACCAGAAACTGATCGCTACGGCGTCGCGCCACCTGCCGGTGGAGCTTGACCGCGGCGACCACCCGGGCCGATCGTTCGGTCAGCACCGGCTGCGATCGAGATCCGATTGTCGCGCCGCGCGAACTTAGGCGGCCTCTCCGGACGGCGCGTTGACGTCGTCGGGCAATGCTTCGCGAGCAACAGCGACCAATGCGGTGAACGCGGCGGCATCGGTGATCGCGATGTCGGCGAGATTCTTACGGTCAACCTCGACGCCGGCTGCCTTAAGGCCCTGGATCAGTCGGTTGTAGGTGATGTCGTTGGCGCGGGCCGCAGCGTTGATCCGAGAGATCCAGAGCTTGCGGAACTCGCCCTTGCGCGCACGACGGTCGCGGTATGCGTAGGTCAGCGAATGTAGCTGCTGCTCTTTGGCTTTGCGGTAGAGGCGGGACCGCTGACCGCGATAGCCCTTGGAAGCCTTGAGGATGGTGCGGCGCTTCTTATGGGCGTTGACTGCCCGCTTCACGCGTGCCATGGGGGTGTTCCTATCTCGTGGGGAAGTGGTTGTTCCGGCGCAGTGCTGCCGGTCAGCCGTTCAGAAGTTTCTTGACCCGCTTGGTGTCGTTCGCCGCCACGACGGTACGGCCGTCCAGGCGTCGCGTCCGCTTAGTCGGCTTGTGCTCGAGCAGGTGGCGACGGCCGGCTTTCTCACGCACGATCTTCCCGGTTCCGGTGCGCCGGAACCGCTTCGACGCTCCGCTGTGGGTCTTGGCCTTAGGCATGTTTCCTCTGTCCTATGTGTGTCAGGCCGGCGACGGTTCGGCGTCACCGGTCGGTGCGGGCTTGGCGGTGGGTCCAGCGGCGTCTTCGGCTGCACGGGCACGGGTCTTCGCGCCGCGGTGCGGAGCCAGCACCATCGTCATGTTGCGGCCGTCCTGCTTGGCCGAGGTCTCGACGAAGCCATAGTCGGCGACGTCGGCGCCCAGGCGTTGCAGCAGTCGGTAACCCAGTTCGGGCCGCGACTGCTCGCGTCCACGGAACATGATGGTCACCTTGACTTTCGCTCCCGCTTCCAGGAATCGGATCACGTGACCTCTTTTGGTCGCATAGTCGTGATCGTCGATCTTGGGTCGCAATTTCTGCTCTTTGACGACGGTCTGCTGCTGGTTCTTACGAGACTCACGCGCCTTTTGCGCCGCCTCGTATTTGAACTTGCCGTAGTCCATGATCTTGCAGACCGGTGGTCTGGCATCCGGGGCAACTTCGACAAGGTCGAGATCGGCGTCCGCGGCGACGCGAAGTGCGTCTTCGATACGCACGATGCCTACCTGTTCCCCTCCTGGTCCGATCAGGCGGACTTCAGGTACGCGGATGCGTTCGTTAACACGGGTCTCAGTGCTGATGGGGCCTCCCTAATTGATCTTCTCGTCAATTGCCACCGTCACCTGCTCCATTCGGAGTCAGCGGTAGGGATGCCACGCCATCAGCAAAAAAGCCCTGCATAAGCAGGGCCCAGTGCCGACCGATCACGGCCGTCAGGCCGCCTGCCAACTGCAGAACCAGCACACCTGGTGTGCCGGTGACCGGACCGCTAAGCCTTGATGGCCAACGGTGGGAGCGGGACTCCTCTTGCTGTCTCTGGCTTAGCCGGAGACGGTCGCGCGAGTCAGTCTATCAGTCAGGACACCCTGCTCCGACACGTTGCCGCACCGCCGGCCGCCGAGCGCGGCCGGTTGCGGCCGACACGATGAATTCCTGCCAGCCCGATCATAGGCATTCCATAGCAATACCGAATATCCTCGCCGTCTGTGACCCTCACTGCGTCCCGCCCACGGATCGAGTCGACTTCCCGGCTCCGCTGGGTGCCGGCAGCTGCCGGTTGGACCGTCGGTGTGATCGCCACCCTGTCGCTGATCGCCAGCGTCTCGCCGGTGATCCGGTGGGCAATCCGGGTGCCGCGGGAATTCATCAATGACTTCGTCTTCAACTTTCCCGACACGAGCTTCGCGTGGTCGTTCGTGCTGGCGCTGCTGGCCGGAGCGTTGACCGCGCGGAAACGTATCGCCTGGTGGGCTTTGCAGATCAACCTGCTGCTGGCCGCCGGATTGAACGTGGCCGGCCTGGTCGTGGATCACCCCAGCCCGGCGAAGAGCTTCGGCGAGACGCTCGGACTGGGCCTGCACCTTGCTGCGGTGGTGGTGGTGGCCTTCGCCTACCGGGAGTTCTGGGCCAAGGTCCGCCAGGGCGCGCTGTACAAGGCCGCCGGGGTGCTACTGACCGGGTGGGCGATCGGCATCGTGCTGTCCTGGGGTCTGATCGAGACGTTCCCCCGCTCGCTGGCTGCCGAGGACCGGCTGTTCTACGTGGTGAACCGGGTGGTCGGGTTCGCCGTCGTCGAGTCGGCTCAGTTCACCGGGCGGCCACCGGTCTTCCTCAACGCGCTGATGGGACTGTTCAGCGCGATGGCGTTGATCGCCGCCGCGGTCGTCCTGTTCCAATCGCAACGCGCCGACAACGCGCTGACCGGCGAGGACGAGTCGGCGATCCGCGGGCTGCTCGAATTGTGGGGCAAGAACGATTCACTGGGCTACTTCGCCACCCGCCGCGACAAGTCGGTGGTTTTCGCGCCGAGTGGACGCGCGGCGATCACTTACCGCGTCGAGCTGGGTGTCTGCCTGGCCAGTGGAGACCCGATCGGCGATCCGCGGGCGTGGTCTCAGGCCATCGACGCGTGGCTGGCCCTCTGCCAGAGCTATGGCTGGACACCGGGCAACATGGGCGCGAGTTCGGCCGGAGCCAAAGCCTTCCGCGAAGCGGGCCTCAATGCGTTGGAGCTCGGCGACGAGGCGATTTTGAACACCGCCGAGTTCAGGCTTTCCGGCCGGGAGATGCGCGGGGTCCGCCAGGCGGTGACGCGGGCACGCCGCGCCGGGCTGACGGTGCGCATTCGCCGCCACCACGACATCGAGCCCGCCGAAATGGCTCAGGTGACCTCGCAGGCCGACGCTTGGCGGGACACCGACACCGAGCGTGGGTTCTCGATGGCCCTGGGTCGGCTGGGTGATGCAGCCGACGGCGATTGCCTCCTGGTCGAAGCCCTCGGACCCGAAGACACCGTGGTCGCGATGCTGTCGCTGGTGCCGTGGGGGCGAAACGGTGTGTCGCTCGACCTGATGCGTCGCTCGCCGCAGTCCCCCAACGGCACCATCGAGCTTCTGGTCAGTGAGCTGGCTCTGCACGCCGAGCGCATCGGTATCAGTCGAATCTCGTTGAACTTCGCCATGTTCCGGTCCGCATTTGAACAGGGCGCCCAACTCGGCGCCGGCCCGGTGGCCCGGCTGTGGCGCGGATTCCTACTGTTCTTCTCGCGGTGGTGGCAGCTGGAGACGCTGTACCGCTCCAACATGAAGTACCAGCCCGACTGGGTGCCGCGCTTCGCCTGCTACGAAGACGCCCGCATGATTCCGCGGGTAGGCGTCGCCTCGTCGATCGCAGAGGGCTTTCTGGTGCTGCCGTTCGTTCGGCGCGACGAACAGCACACCGGCCACCACCCGTCGGTTCCGCCGACGCTGTTGGCGACCGGGCTGCTGCATGACGACGGCTCCGCCCCCGATGTATTGGCGTTGCAGGAAGCCGACTTCGGCGATGGCGACGACCACAGACGCCGACTGCCCGAGCAGATGCGCGTCCGACTGTCCAAGCTCAAGGCCCTGCAGGACAGCGGGATTGACGCTTACCCGGTCGGGCAGCCGCCGAGCCACACCGTTGCCCAGGCTCTCGATACCGGCGACCAGACCGACGTGTCGGTGTCGGGGCGGGTGCTGAGAATCCGCGACTTCGGTGGCGTGCTGTTCGCCCAGCTGCGCGACTGGTCAGCCGAAGTTCAACTGCTGCTGGATAATTCGATACTCGAGCAAGGTCAGACCACTGACTTCACCAAGGCTATCGACCTCGGCGACCTGGTCGAAGTCACCGGGCAGATGGGATCCAGCAAGACCGGCACCCAGTCGCTGATCGTCCACCATTGGCGGCTGATCGGTAAGTGCCTGCGCCCGCTGCCGAACAAGTGGAAGGGTCTGACCGACCCCGAGGCGAGGGTCCGCAGCCGCTATGTCGACCTGGCTGTCAACGTCGAGGCGCGCGAGCTGATCTCAGCCCGCAGCAGGGTACTCCGTGCAATTCGAGATACGCTGAACGACAGAGGTTTTCTGGAAGTCGAAACGCCGATCCTGCAACAAATTCACGGCGGCGCCACGGCCCGTCCGTTCATTACGCACATCAACAGCTACGACCTCGAGCTGTATCTGCGGATAGCACCCGAGCTGTATCTGAAGCGGTTGTGCGTCGGAGGGATCGAGCGGGTCTTCGAACTGGGTCGGGCCTTCCGCAACGAAGGCGTCGACTTCAGCCACAACCCGGAGTTCACCCTGCTCGAGGCGTATCAGGCGCACGCCGACTACAAGGACTGGATCGACGGCAGCCGGGAGCTGATCCAGAACGCCGCGCAGGCCGCCAACGGAGCTCAGGTGGTGATGCGTCCCGGTGCCGGTGATGCACTGGAAGAGGTTGACATCTCCGGTGTCTGGCCGGTCAAGACCGTCCATGAGGCAGTCTCCGAGGCGCTTGGTCAGCACATCGATGCGA
>CBAAAS010000127.1:0-7340 GCA_964658855.1 uncultured Mycobacterium sp. | reverse complement strand
GCATTGCCGGTTAGGGTCGGTGTCGCGGTGATCGGTACGGTCGTCGTGTTCGGCTTGATTATGGTGGCGCGCTCGACGAACCGACGGCCGCAGCACTAAGCAGCGGCTCGAAAGACCGGGGCGGCCCACTCCGGAGGGGAGCTTGTGAGCCGCATCGGCGAGTCACTGCGAACACGACGGCGAATGCTCATCGCCGTCACCGCGGCGACCCTGGGCATCATCTGCGGCTACGACTTGTCCAACATCGCCGGTGCATTGCTGTTCATCACCAACGATTTCAGTCTGACCGTTCGCAAGCAGGAACTGCTGACGACGATGGTGGTAATCGGAGAGATATGCGGAGCGTTGAGCGGCGGATTCCTCGCCAACGCGATCGGACGCAAGCGATCGATGATGCTGGTTGCGGGCGGCTACGCGGTGTTCTCGCTGCTGGGCGCCGCAGCGGTGTCCATGCCTTGGCTGATGACGGCGCGGATGTTGCTCGGCATGACGATTGGATTGTCTGCCACCGTGACCCCGGTGTTCATCGCGGAATCGGCGCCGGCCCGGCTGCGGGGATCGATGCTGGTCACGTACCAGGTGGCAACCATCCTCGGGATCATCGGCGGCTACCTTTCCGCGTATCTGCTGGCCGAATCGGGCAGCTGGCGGTGGATGCTCGGGCTGGCGGCGGTGCCGGCGCTGCTGGTGCTGCCGTTGCTGGCCACCATGCCCGACACCGCGCGCTGGTATCTGTTCAAGAACCGGGTCGACGACGCCCGCAAAGCGCTACTGCGCGTGGAGCCGAATCGTGACGTCGAGCAGGAACTCGCCGAGATCGCCGAAGCGATGCGCGAGGAACGCGGCGGATCGATCCTCGAGATGCTGCGCCTGCCCTACCTGCGCGCCACCGCGTTCGTCGTCGGGTTGGGATTCTTCGCCGAGCTCAGTGGCATCAACGGCATCATCTACTACAGCCCGCTGCTGTTCCAGGCCATGGGGTTTGAAGGCAACTTCTCTCTGCTGGTGTTGCCCGCGCTCATCCAGCTGGCTTCGCTGGCCGCCGTCCTGACCTCACTGGTGCTGGTCGACCGGATCGGACGCCGACCCATCCTGCTGTCCGGCATCGCCGCTATGATCCTCGGCGATGTGGTGCTGATCGGCGTGTTCGCCGCCAAGTCAGATGCGGTCTCCGGGCTCGGCTACGCCGGTCTCCTCCTGTTCACCATGGGGTTCACCTTCGGCTTCGGCGCACTGGTCTGGGTCTACGCCGGCGAAAGCTTCCCGGCGCACCTGCGATCGCTGGGTTCCAGCGCGATGCTCACCGCTAACCTGTCGGCCAACGCGATCATCGAATCGGTCTTCTTGACGATGTTGAACACCTTGGGCGGCGCCGGAATGTTCACCATCTTCGCCTTTCTGGCGACATTGGGATTCTTCCTGGTCTACCGCTATGCCCCGGAGACCAAAGGACGGCAGCTCGAGGACATCCGCCGCTTCTGGGAGAACAACGGCCACTGGCCCGACGAAACCCCTAGCACGGCAACGGATGTACAGGCATGCCGCTGATCGCGGCTGGCGCAGTCGTACTCGAACAAGGCGTTGCCCGTCCGGGCTGGGTGCACACCTCGGGCGCCACGCTCGTGGGCTGCGGTGCGGGCGCGCCACCGCGATCCCCCGATGTCGATCTGCCCGACGCGCTGCTCGTCCCCGGATTCGTGGACATCCATGTGCACGGCGGCGGCGGTGCGTCCTACCTCGGAGGCGATCTCTCAGAGGTTCTGCAGGCGGCGGCTTTTCACCGCGCGCACGGTACCACCGCGACATTGGCCAGCCTGGTCACCGCGTCCCCGTCCGAGCTGTTGGCAGCGGTGCGCGGACTCGCCGAGGCCACCCGCGACGGGTTGATCGCCGGCATCCATCTCGAGGGGCCCTGGCTGAGCACCACACACTGCGGCGCCCACGACCACACCCAGATGCGCGACCCGACCCCGGCCGAGATCGATGAGCTGCTGACCGCCGGCGATGGGGCGATCCGGATGGTCACCCTGGCACCCGAGCGCCCGGGCAGCGATGACGCGATCACTCGTCTGGTGGACGCCGGAGTTGTTGTGGCGGTGGGTCATACGGACGCGACGTACGAGCAGACCCGGCACGCGATCGAGTTGGGTGCCACCGTCGGCACCCATCTGTTCAACGCCATGCGGGCGCTGCATCACCGCGAGCCGGGCCCCACGCTGGCGCTGCTGGAGGATCCGCGGGTGACCGTTGAGCTGATCGCAGACGGTATCCACGTCCACCCCGCGGTGCTACACACGACCATCCGGGTGGCCGGCGCCGAGCGGGTGGCGCTGGTCACCGATGCCACCGCGGCGGCGGGCGCCGAGGAAGGCGAGTATCAGCTCGGCGCGGTGTCAGTCGACGTGGCCGAGGGTGTGGCGCGGGTGCGGGGCAGCTCGACCATCGCAGGTAGCACCGCGACCATGGACCAGCTCTTCGGCGCCGCGGCCGGTCTCGGCTCGGATCGCGACGCCGCGCTGATCGCGGCGGTGCTACTGACGTCGACGACTCCGGCGCGCGCACTCGGCATCGACGGTGCCGGCGCCCTGCGGGTCGGCGGTGATGCCAATCTTGTTGTACTGAACCAGAATTTGACAGTGCACGCCGTCATGGCGGGTGGCAGCTGGGTAGCTGGACGGTGAGGTTGGGGAGAGGCGCGCGATGGCGTGGCTGATTTTGGTGGCGTCCGGGGTTCTCGAGGCGGTGTGGGCCACCGCGATGGACCGCTCCGATGGCTTTTCGCGGCTGATTCCCTCGCTGATTTTCGCGGTGTCGCTGCTGTTTTCGATGGCAGGGTTGGCCTTCGCCATGCGCAGCCTGCCGACCGGGACGAGCTACGCGATCTGGGTCGGCATCGGGGCGGCCCTCACCGTCGGTTACGCGATGCTGACCGGCCAGGAGACGGCCTCGCCGGTCAAGGTTCTGCTGATCGCCGGGGTCGTCGCCTGCATCGCGGGCCTGAAACTGGTGAGCTGACTCATTCCTCGCTGTCGCGCCGGATGAGCCGCGAAAAGCTTAGAGCCCCAATCGCACCCACGGCAACGGCGGTCAGCGCCTGTCGGGCCTTGAGACCGTCTGCAGGTGGCGGCACCCTGGGCGCGATGACGACGGGTGGCGGCGCTCCATCCGGCGTAGCCGGCGACGGGGCCGGGTTCGTCGTCGCCGCCCAGGCGGTTGCGAAAAGCAGCAGCCGGGCTGTCACATAGGCGAACACCATCAGACCCAGCACCGGGCCGAAGGTGGCGCCGGCCGGACTGTGCAACACGGACTTCAGATAGATCGAGCCGACCAACTTGAACAACTCAAAGCCGATCGCCGCGAGCAACGCCGCGCGAACGGAGCTGCGGAAGTTGACCGGATCCCTCGGTAGCCGCGCGATCATCCAGCCGAATACCAACCACGACAACAGGAATGACACCAGCACTGAGACCGATCGCAGGATCGCGTCCAGCACCGGAAGCTCGTGCAGACCCAGCAGCCGCAACAGCCGGGCCATCGGTCCCGCTCCGGCCAGCGCGCTGAGCGCGAGGGTGGCGAAGATGGCCACGAACGACGACACCATCGCGCCGAAGTCGGAAAACTTGGTCCGGACGTATCCGTGATCACCATCGGTCTGGCGCCACAACTCGGTCAACGCGACCCTCAGGTTGCTCATCCAGTTCAGTCCGACCCACAACGCGACGGCCAAGCCGATCACACCGACCGACGCACGTGCGTCGATGGCCGAGTCCATCAGGTCGAGCATCTGCTGCCCCAGGGCGCCAGGCACCGCGTGCCTGACCTTGTTGTCGATCGCGGTCAGCACGTCGGGCCGTCGGGACAGCAGAAATCCGGCGACGCTGAAACCGACCATCAGCAACGGGAACAACGCGAAGATCGTGTAATACGTCAGCCCGGCCGCAAAGAAATTGCCCTGACAGTCGTCGAACCAGTCGTTGGCCCGCATCGCGTGGTCGAACCATGCGTACCGCGCCCGCAGTCGATCGAGGATCCCTGGCTTGGCCGGCTCGCTCACAGCGCGCCGCCGACGATGCAGAGCCAAGCGATGAGGAGGAGCGGCGTCATGAGGATCGGCCCGCTAAGGACGTCTCGGCAAGAACCCGAGCCGGTCATAGACCCGGTCGACGGTTTTCGCGGCCACGTCTTCTGCGCGCGCCGCCCCGGCGGCCAGAACGGACTCCAGTTCTGTTGGATCGGAGAGCAATTCGTCGACCCGGGTCTTGATCGGAGTCACGAATTCGACAACCGCCTCCGCGGTGTCCTTCTTCAGGTCGCCGTAACCGCGTCCGGCATACCCATCGACCAGTTTCGAGATGTCGACCCCGGTGACCGCGGATTGGATGCTCAACAGGTTCGAGACGCCGGCCTTTGCGTCCGGGTCGAAACGGATCTCGCGCTCGCTGTCGGTCACCGCGGAGCGAATCTTCTTGGCCGACACCGCTGGAGCGTCGAGCAAGCTGATCAGGCCCGCATCGGTGGCCGCGGACTTGCTCATCTTCGACGACGGGTCTTGCAGGTCGTAGATCTTCGCGGTGGCCTTGGGGATCAGGACTTCGGGGACGACGAACGTGTCCGGGTAACGGCTGTTGAACCGCTGCGCTATGTCGCGGGCCAGCTCCAAATGCTGACGCTGGTCTTCGCCGACCGGCACCAATTCGGCGTCATACGCCAACACGTCGGCGGCCTGCAGCACGGGATAGGTGAAGAGGCCCACGGTGGTGGCTTCGCTCCCCTGCCGCGTCGACTTGTCCTTGAACTGCGTCATCCGGGATGCCTGGCCGAAGCCGGTGAAGCAACCGAGCACCCAGGCCAGCTGCGTGTGCGCGGGGACGTGGCTCTGGACGAAGATCGTGCTGCGGGCCGGGTCGACACCGAGCGCCAAGTATTGGGCGGCAGTAATCAGGGTGCGACGCCGCAACGTGTCGGGGTCCTGCGGAATGGTGATGGCATGCAGGTCGACGACGCAGAAGAAGGCGTCGTGGTCATCTTGCAACTGGGCCCACTGGGTGACGGCGCCCAGCGCATTTCCGAGGTGCAGCGAGTCGGAGGTCGGCTGCACACCGGAGAAAACCCGGCTGGATCCAGGGGCGGCACTCATGGTCCCTCAATCTTTCCATGCGAACGCCAGCCCTTCTTGCGGTACCGGCGGTAACGCCTTTAGTGTCGGCAGCATGCCAAACCGCGCGCCCATCCATCTCGGCTCTGGTGAACCTGTCCTACTGCTGCACCCCTTTCTGATCTCGCAGCTGGTGTGGGACACCGTCGCGCAGCAACTGGCCGACACCGGCCGCTACGAGGTGTTCGCACCGACGATGGCCGGCCACAACGGCGGCCCCAAGTCCGGTACCTGGTTTCTGAGTTCGAAGGTGCTCGCCGACCACGTCGAGCGGCAACTCGACGAATTGGGCTGGGACACCGCCCACATCGTCGGCAATTCGCTGGGTGGATGGGTGGCCTTCGAATTGGAACGACGCGGTCGGGCGCGCACCGTCACCGGCATCGCGCCGGCCGGCGGGTGGACCCGCTGGACACCGGCCAAGTTCGAGGTGGTCGCCAAGTTCGTGTCCGGGATGCCGTTCTGGGTCTTCGCCCGGCTCTTCGGAACTCGTGCGCTGCGCCTGCCCTACACCCGCCAGCTGTCCACGCTGCCGGTCAGCGGTACTCCCGACGGTGTCAGCGATGAACAGTTGGCCGCTATCGTGGACGATGTCGCGCACTGTCCCGCCTACTTCCAGCTGCTGGCCAAAGCGCTGCTGCAGCCCGGACTGCTCGAGTTGGCGCAGACCGCGGTTCCCGCCCACCTTGTGCTGTGCGGAAAGGACCGGGTGTTCCCTGCGCCCCGGTCCCACCGTTACTTCCAGGCCCAGTTGCCGGCCAGCACCCGGATCACCGAAATCGAAGGTGTCGGGCACATCCCGATGTTCGAGGCACCGGATCGGGTCACCGATGCAATCGACTCGTTCATCAGCGAGCACACCCGCGGCCAGCACGACCGCGTTATCGACCCGTCGGCCAGCTAAGCGGTCGCCGGCACGACCCGCGGTCGCGCGGCCGGCGCCGTCCAGCGGGCCAGCGCATCGAGCCATTGCGCGCAGTTGGCCGAATCGCCGGCCCAGGCGATGTAGCCGTCGGGCCGTACCAGCACCGCCGGTCCGGCATCGGCCCGCTCGGCCTGGTGTAGATCGGTCACGCCGACCGCGGCCCTGCCGCACTCGCGGATCAACACAAAACCCGGTTCGCGCTGCAAGTGCGTGAGCCGTTCGCCAATCAAGGGAATCTGCGTCGCGCGGGTACCCACCAACGCGCTCTCGTCGGCCCGGTGCGAGTAACGCAGCGTGGTGCCGGCGAAGCTCCCCGCCACCGCATCCCGAATTCTGGGTATCCGAAGAATTCTGGGCGCCAACATGTTTCGCATGCCGCGTGCAATGCGCGGATGAAGGGTGATGCCGCGCGCCATCATCCCGGACTGCAACAGGACCCGCTTGCCGATCGGGTGGCGCTCATTCTGATAGCTGTCCAGCACGGCATCGTCGGCACCAGCGAGCGCCGCGTCGATTTTCCACGCCAGGTTGGCGGCGTCCTGAATGCCGGTATTCATCCCCTGACCACCCATCGGCGAGTGCACGTGCGCCGCATCCCCCGCCATAAACACCCGGCCGTGCCGATACTGCTCGACTTGCCTTTCATCACAATGGAATCGAGACTTCCAACCGATTTCGCTCAAACCGAGATCAACTTTCATCGCCCGGGTCAGCGTGCTCTCGATCTCCTCGGAATCCACCCACTGGCCGTCCGGCACCTGATGCTTGCGATCCCACACCATCGCGCGGTACCACCGACCGTCCCCCTCGCGACGGTCGTACGGCGCCAAGAACGCGAACTCGTTTCGGGTGCTGCCCAGTGTCAATCCGCCGTCGGTCGGGCCGTGCTTCAGCTTGACATCTGCCAGCACGATCGACGACAACACCGTCTTGCCGGGAAAGTCGACACCCAGCAGCGCGCGAACCGTACTGTGTGCCCCATCGGCAGCGATCACATACCTTGCTCGCCAAGTTGTTTCAACATTCTCGCTGCCACCGTTCGGACGGGCGGTCACGCACACGCCGTCCTCGTCTTGTTCGAGCGCAACGACTTCGACGCCCCGCCGGACGTCGGCCCCTTGGGCGACGGCGTAGGCGCCGATCGCCTGGTCGACGTTGGACTGCGGGGTGATCATCGCGAACCGGTAAGGCGAGTCGAGCTGGGTCAGGTCGATTCGGGCGCCACCGAAAATCGTCACCCCCGACGCCTTGTGCGAGCGG
>CBAAAS010000126.1:0-7401 GCA_964658855.1 uncultured Mycobacterium sp. | reverse complement strand
CGTTGAGCATCGCCAACTCGAGCTTGAACAACGTCACGATCATCACGATCATCCTCATTCTGGTGATGTTGATAGTCGTCTATCGCTCACCACCTACGCTGCTGCCCGTTCTGCTCGGCGTCCTCATCGAAATGCTGTTCGCCAAGGGGCTCATCGGATTCCTCGGGCATCACGGATGGCTCGAATTGTCCTCGTTCGCAGTCAACATCGTCATCGCGCTGACCTTGGGAGCCGGGACGGACTACGGCATCTTCCTGATGGGTCGTTATCACGAAGCTCGGCAAGCCGGAGAGAGCCGAGAAGACAGCTTTTACATCGCCTACAAAGGCGTCACGCCGATCATCCTCGGTTCGGGGCTGACGATCGCCGGTGCGTGTTTCTGCCTGACGTTTGCGCGGTTGAACTACTTCCACACCATGGGCCCGGCTGTCGCGATCGCCATGCTCTTCACCATCGCCGCAGCGCTGACACTCGGTCCCGCGGTTTTGACGGTGGGCAGCCTATTCGGGATGTTCGATCCGCGACAGGCCGCCAAAGCTCACGTATATCGGCGGATCGGCGCAAGCGTGGTGCGCTGGCCGGTGCCGATCCTGGTCGCCAGTTCGGCCATCGTCATGTTGGGTGCGGTCTTCGTGCCTAGCTATCGGCAGAACTACGACGATCGGCAATATCAGCCGCACAATTCGAAGTCGAATCTGGGTTTCCAGGCCGCCGACCGACATTTCCCCAAGAGCAAATTGTTCTCCGAGATGATCATGGTCGAAAGCGACCATGACATGCGCAACTCGGCCGACTTCATCTCGCTGGACCGTGTCAACCGGGCTCTGATCCGCCTCAATGGCGTGGCAATGGTACAGGGCATGACCAGACCCCTGGGCCGACCGCTCGAACACGCGAGCATTCCCTACTTGTTCACTACCCAGGGCAGCGGCAACGGCCAACAGCTGCCCTTCAACAGGGAGCAGAACTCCAACACCGACCAGCAAGCAGAGATCCAGTCGCACTCCGTCGAGGTGCTGCGCAAGGAGATCGTTTTCTTCCAGAAGGTGTCCGACGAGCTGCACCAGACGGCCCTCACCATCGCGGATCTGCAGAAGGTCAGCGAAGACGTTCGGGACGACGTCTCGAACCTTGATGATTTCTTCCGCCCGATCAAAAGCTATTTCTATTGGGAGAAGCACTGTTTCGACATTCCGATCTGCTGGACCTTCAGATCCGTATTCGACACGATCGACCAGATCGACAAGTTGGCCGAAGACATCAACTACGCGCGAATTTCTATCGAGGAAGTCGACAAGACGTTCCCGAAGATCATCGCGCAGTTGAAAGCCACGGCCGACGACACCGACGCCTTGAAGGCGAAGCTGGTCAACTCCTACGGTTCGGCCGACCTTCAATCCCTGGCGACCGAGCAGACATTCGACGACTCGATCAACGTCGGGAACGACTGGGACAAGTCCCGCAGCGATGATTTCTTCTACATCCCGCACGAAGGTTTCGACAACGAAGACGTCAAGACCGGCGAGAAATTGATGATGTCGCCGGACGGTATGGCCGCCCGCTTCATCGTCACCCACGAGGGCGACGCGATGGGCCCCGAAGGCGTGGAGCATGTCGAGATGTTCCCCGAGGCCATCAAAACGATTCTGAAAGAGACGTCGCTGGCCGGCGCGCGCGTCTACATCGGCGGTTCGGGCGCCACCGACAAGGACATCAAGGGATACGCCGCGTCGGATCTGCTCATCGCGGCGATCGCCGCCTTCGTGCTGATCTTCTTGATCATGATGTTCATCACGCGAAGTCTGGTGGCGGCGTTAGTGATTCCCGCAACGGTGGCATTCTCTTATGCCGGCGCGTTCGGCTTGTCCATCCTGCTCTGGCAGCACCTGATCGGGCTGCCGTTGCACTGGCTGATATTGCCGCTGACGTTCATCATCTTGGTGGCGGTGGGATCGGACTACAACCTGCTGCTGATCAACCGGGTCAAGGAGGAGCTGCACGGCGGAATACACACCGGCCTGATCCGCGCTCTCGGTAGCACCGGTGGCGTGGTGACATCGGCTGGTCTGGTGTTCGCGTTCACCATGCTGGCCATGCTCACAAGCGGACTGCGAACCATCGGTCAGATGGGTTCAACCGTCTGCATCGGCCTGCTGCTCGACACGCTCATCGTGCGTTCGTTCGTCGTGCCGTCCATCCTCGCCATCCTGGGACCGTGGTTCTGGTGGCCGACGGTTGTACCTCGACGCCCACTTCCGCAGCCAGCTCACGACTAGACGTCACCTGCTCGTAAGAATTGCTGGGCAGAATTGGATTTATGCCGATGCCATCAAGCCGAGTGCTCCAATTGCGGGCGGTTGACCTCACCAACCGTTTACCGGGCTACCAGCTCCGCGAGCAGGGCGAAGGTGACGATGCGTGGAAACGGGTCACGACACGAGTTGTCTCGGAATTGGCGCCGCACGACGGCAGTTTTCTGCCGGAAGTATGCACAGTGAAGTTCGCCGACGGTACAGAGCGCTATTTCAATCCCGATGATCAGGTAGAAATCAGGCCCTGATCTCCTCAGCCGGGAATCTTGATGGCATAAAGGCTGTGCGTGCCCTGCAGGCCCTTGAGTTCTGCCTCGCGAGGTGCGCACACATCAATACCGGCCGCGCCGCCGACGGCCTCGCGCACCGCGTCACTGATCAAGACCTCGCCGCCACCGGCCTGCCCCGCGATCCGGGCGGCCATTGCGACATTGCGTCCGAATAAATCGTCTCCGCGTCTGACCGACGGCCCGATGTGAATACCGATTCGGACGCGGATCCCGCCCCACTGGTCTGCATTCTTGAGCAGTGCTTGTTGGACACCAATCCCCCACAGCACAGCTTGTTCGGCGTCGCCGAAGGCGATCATGAAGCCGTCACCCTGGGTCTTGATGACGTGTCCGTCATGATCGGCGACCAGTTTCTCGAGGAGCCGGTTGTGGCGCTCCAAGAGCTTCACCCAGTCTCTATCGCCGAGCTCTTCGTTGTGGACCGTGGAGTCCTCGATGTCGGAGAAGGCGATCACCACATCGCCGTTGGCGGTCAGTCGTGCGAGGTCGGGACGCTCTACCTGCGCCCATCCGGCGAGATCTTCGATCGAATTACGTACCGTGGCGCCAATGCCTTTGGTGATCAGCGAGTCGGCGGTCCGCCACGCTGTTCTGATGGCGAATGGCGCGAGCCCCGGCCGGCGCCGGCGCCGACCAGACCTGGCCTGGCGGCTGCGCTCCAGTACGGTTCGCGTTTCTTTCAGCTGATGCCGCGAGACGATGAGCAACACCCCCAGAGCGATGAGCCCGCCGAGTTCGACGACCGCGAGGCCGCCCGTCAGCGTTACCGCGTTCATCGATCGCCCGCGGCTGCGAACGGTGTTGTCACTGGTTGAGTATGACGGTCGGTGCAATCGACCGGTGAACCTGTGGCGTCGAGCTGGATCTCGTATGGATGGAAATAGCTGAGCCCAGGGCCATTCATAGGTTTTCTAACCAGGTGGAAGGGGCGACCCCGCGCCGGCGCCGTCCTCAGGTACCTCGAAATAAATTGGCCTACCCTGGCTGCCAATGACACTCAGGAGAATAGACCGATGACTCGTGCCCGCGTTCTGATTGCCGCCGGCGCCGTTCTGCTCGTGATGTCCCTGTTCGTGAACGTGCCGCTGCACGGGGTACTCGGCATGGCGACGACCGCCGTCGTGTCGATGGCGCTGCTGATCGCGGGAGTCGCGGCGGTGGCGAACGGGATTGTCGAACTGCGTCGCTTTAGAGGCCGTTAAGCCGTCGCCCGTCTTGTCCCGACGATGCGGGTTGGACCGTAGCGATCGCGCTGAGCCCGGTGATCGAAAGCACCCGCATCAGGAAGGGGTGCACGATCAGGTGTAGACGGTCGATCTCGTCGGCGTGCTTGAAAAGCACATTGATGCCTGCACTATCCAGATACTTGACTGCGCTCATGTCGACGGTGATCGGTTTGCTGTTGTTCTCACTGGCTGCTGTCAACGCCTCGGTGAACGCGTGGATGTTGCTGACGTCTATTTCGCCCGCTGCAATCACCCGAGGTGTCCCGTCGACACTCCGGTCGGTGTTAAGGGTGAGCGGGGTCATCATTAAGTGATCCTTGCGTACATGTGAACTGTAGTACCCGCGTCGTTGGAATGGATGCTCAAGTCCTGCACCAGACATCGCATCAATGAGAGTCCGCGACCGCGATGCTCGCTGGGCACCGGGTGCGGTATTTTCCAGACGCCGGAGTCGATGACGCTGACGTGAAGCCCGTCGACCACGGCCGTTGCGCGCAGCGAGATGATGCCCTCGGGACGACTGCGGTGGCCGTGTTCGATCGCATTCGCGACGGCTTCACCGGTGGCGATGAGCATGTCCTGAATCTGATCGGGCTCCACACCCACCTCGCGCAACCAACCGCGCAAGGCAGCGCGGCTCGGCGCCAACTGGCGGACGTTCGCCGGGAAGTCCATTTCCAGGGGAGCCGGCTGCCGGTACAGCAAGATGGCCACGTCGTCGGGGTAACCGCCGGTCGGTTCGAGGTCGTTCATCAATGAGTCGGCGACATCGTCAAGTTCGCGCGAGCGTCCGCCCTCGACGAGATCGGCGGCGCGGGCCATGCCGTCTTCAATGGAGTTACCGCGGCGTTCGACCAGTCCATCGGTGTAGAGCAACAGCGTCGAGCGTGCCGGCATGGTGATGCGGGCTTCAGGTCGGGTTACCTCTGATCGGATCGTCAGCGGAAATCCCTGTCCGCTTTCCAGCATCTCGGTGCCACCGTCGGCATGGACCATGATCGCCGGAGGATGCCCTGCGCTCGAGTACACCAACTCGCCGCTCGACAGCGTGAGCACGGCGCAGAATGCGGTGGTGCAGTCGGCACCGGGCAGCCGCGCGGCGAAACGGTCGAGCCCCGCGAGAACGGCGCTCGGGCTGGACTTTTCGAGAAGGAGCGCTCGGCAGGCGCTGCGAAGCTGCCCCATCACGGTGGCCGCGGCCAGCCCGTGGCCGACGCAGTCGCCGACGATCAGCGCGACGCGACCCGCATCGAGATTGACGACGTCGTACCAGTCTCCGCCGACCTGCAGCGGTCGACTGGCAGGGAGATACCGCACCGAGAAGCCGCCGGGCAGGCTGGCCGGGCCGAGCATCGCATGCTGCAGGGCCACAGCGGTTTCGCGCTGCTCATCGACTTCGTGAACCCGCTGCAAGCCCTGTCCGAGGCGTCCCGCCAATACCGTCAGCAACGTATGGTCTTCGGCGGTGAACGGCCGGTGTTCGGTCAGCTCGATCCAGAAGACCGAGACTCCGCGTTGGTGGCGCAGCTTGATCCCAGCGGCGCCCGGTCCCTCTGCCACAGTGGTGAGGGGGTCGCCGTCACGCAACGACTCGATCACCTGACGCTCGCGCGGCGTCAATTCCGCCCACCCCACGGGCTCCCCTGCGCAGACCACCTCTGGCGCACCGGATCCGTCAGCGCTGGCGAAAGTGACGACGACAACGCGCCGCGCCTGCCATACCCGGCACAGCTCCTCAGCAGCTCCGCGCAAGGCATCGTCGACCGTATCTGCTTGGGCCAGTTGCTGATTGAGCGCGGCCAGCGCGGTCTGACGTTGCACAACGTAATGCTCAGCCGTCACGTCCCGCATCGTCCCGACCATGATCTGCCGACCCGTGTCGGGATCGTCGGCATGGTTGAAGTTGGCCGCAACCCAGACCCGGTGCCCGTCCTGATGATTGACCGGAACGGTGAAACCGCCGTGGGTGCTGTCCAGCATCTCTGCGAACGCCGCCTCGACCAGTCGATGGGCTTCCGGGTCTGCTGCGGGGTCGGGCCACCAGGGGTGAGTCGCCGGATACGGGAGGCGTTCGGGGCCGTAGCCGAGCATCTCGGTGAACGCGTTGTTGATTTCGACGACGGCCCCGTTCTCGTCGCAGACGAAAAACGCCTCCTGCAACGAGTCGACCATCGCAGTGCGCCAGCGGGCCTGATGGTTGCGTAGCCGCGCCAGCTCGATGTTGGCGCGAACTCTCGCCAGCAGCTCT
The DNA here is from genome assembly GCA_964658855.1 of uncultured Mycobacterium sp. GTDB lineage: Bacteria > Actinomycetota > Actinomycetes > Mycobacteriales > Mycobacteriaceae > Mycobacterium. The sequence continues at coordinate 1,325 of CBAAAS010000126.1, read as the reverse complement.
GCCGCTGCGAATGGTTTGACGAGGTAGTCGTCAGCCCCGGCCTGCAGCCCTTCGATCGACGCTTCCTGTCCCGCGCGGGCGGACAACAGCAGAATCGGAATGGCTGCGGTACGCGGCTCGGACCGCAGCGCAGCCACCAGTTGCAGTCCGTCAAGCCCGGGCATCATGACGTCGCTGATGACAAGGTCCGGAACGTCGGCCCGAATAGCCCTCAACGCCTCCTCGCCATCGACTGTCTCACTGACGTGATAGCCGGAATTCCGGAGAAGACTGGTCAGGTACTCGCGCATGTCGGTGTTGTCGTCAGCGATCAATACCCGTGCCCGCTTACCGTCGCCCTCGGCGGGAATCACGCCCGTGGTGGTCGCGCCAGGGGCGGTTTTGCTGCCCGTGTCAGAAGGCAACCACCGCAATGCTTCCTGCACATATGGGTCGGCGATCACTCCGGAGACCGCGCGGGAGACCGGCGCCTGCACAAGTTCGTCGGCCGGCAGGTGAGCCACCCCGAAAGGCAGTCGAACCACGAACGTCGTGCCCGCGCCTTCCCGACTGTCGGCGAAGATAGTGCCGCCGTGGATGCCGACCAGTTCTTTGACCAGAGCCAGGCCGATTCCACTGCCCTCGGTGGACCGGGCGCGTGATGACTCGATTCGATGGAACCGTTCAAACAGTTGCGGCATCTCCGCGGCAGATATTCCGATTCCGGTGTCGGTGACGGTCACGACTGCTGCAGTGTCGTCGCGGCTGACCCGGACGGTGACCGAACCGTCGAAGGTGAACTTCAACGCGTTGGACAGCAGGTTGAGCATCACCTTCTCCCACATCTCGCGGTCGAGATAGACCGGTTGGTCCAGTGGCGCGCAATCCACCTTGAAGTGCAGGCCGGCCCGATCAAATGCGGAGCGAAAGACGCTGGCCAGTTCGGTGGTCAGGGTCGACAAGTCTGCCGGCTCGAAGCGAGCGTGCATGCGCCCGGCCTGGATGCGTGAGAAATCCAGCAAGGTGTTGACCAACTTGGCCAACCGCAAGCCGTTGCGCTGGATGAGCTCGAGTTCACGCCGGGCGTCTTCGCTGATCTCGGCCTGACCCAGCAACTCGTTGACGGGCCCGAGGATAAGTGTGAGAGGAGTGCGGAACTCATGGCTGACGCTGGAGAAGAAGGTCGTCTTGGCCTGATCGAGTTCGGCCAACGCCTCGGCTCGTTGTTGCTGGGCTTGGTAGCTACGTGCGCTGCCGACTCCTGCGGCGATGTGACTGGCCACCACCTCGACAAAGCCGCGATAGCCGTCGTCGAACCGGCGATGCCGGTTCAGCCCGGCTACAAA
>CBAAAS010000125.1:3235-7452 GCA_964658855.1 uncultured Mycobacterium sp. | reverse complement strand
GGTACGGCGTCTCGATGAAGCCGAACGGGTTGACCCGCGCGTATACCGACAGCGATCCGATCAGACCGATGTTCGGGCCTTCCGGGGTCTCGATCGGACACATCCGGCCGTAGTGGCTGGGGTGCACGTCACGAACCTCGAGGCCGGCGCGCTCACGGGACAGACCACCGGGGCCCAGCGCCGACAGGCGGCGCTTGTGGGTCAGACCCGACAGCGGGTTGTTCTGGTCCATGAACTGGGAGAGCTGGCTGGTGCCGAAGAACTCCTTGATCGCGGCGACCACCGGCCGGATGTTGATCAGGGTCTGCGGCGTGATCGCCTCGACGTCCTGAGTCGTCATCCGTTCGCGGACCACCCGCTCCATCCGGGACATGCCGACCCGGATCTGGTTCTGGATCAGCTCACCGACCGTGCGCAGACGACGGTTGCCGAAGTGGTCGATGTCGTCGGTCTCCACCGGCACCTCGACGCCGCCGGGGACGGTCATCGAGGTCTGGCCCTCGTGCAGACGCACCAGGTACTCGACGGTCGCGACGACGTCTTCTTCGGTCAGCGTGGTCGCGGACTTCGCGGCCGGCGTGGCGCTCAGCCCCAGCTTCTTGTTGATCTTGTAACGACCAACGCGGGCCAGGTCGTAGCGCTTCTCCTTGAAGAACAGGTTCTCCAGCAGGGTCTGCGCGGACTCCTTGGTGGGCGGCTCGCCTGGACGCAGCCGGCGGTAGATCTCCAGCAGCGCCTCGTCGGGACCCGAAGTGGGGTCACGCTCGAGCGTCTGCATCATGATCTCGGAGAAGCCGAAGCGCTCGCGGATCTGCTCGTTGCTCCAGCCCAGCGCCTTGAGCAGCACGGTGACGGCCTGGCGACGCTTGCGGTCGATGCGGACACCGACGGTGTCGCGCTTGTCGATGTCGAACTCCAGCCACGCACCGCGGCTCGGGATCACCTTGACGCTGTGCAGCACCTTCTCGGTGGACTTGTCGATGGTGTCGTCGAAATAGACACCGGGCGAGCGGACCAGCTGGCTGACCACCACACGCTCGGTCCCGTTGATGATGAACGTGCCCTTCTCGGTCATCATCGGGAAGTCACCCATGAACACCGTCTGGCTCTTGATCTCGCCGGTGTTGTTGTTGATGAACTCCGCGGTGACGAACAGCGGGGCTGCGTACGTCATGTCCTTGTCTTTGCATTCATCAACGGGGGCTTTGACCTCGTCGAATCGTGGGTCGGAGAAGGACAGCGACATTGAGCCCGAGAAATCCTCGATCGGCGAGAGCTCGTACAGAACCTCTTCGAGGCCACCTGTCGGGTTCTCGTCGCCACGTCCCGCGGCAATTTCGCGCCAGCGGGGTGCACCGATCAACCACTCGAAAGAGTCGGTCTGCACGTCCAGCAAGCCCGGAACCTCAAGAGGTTCACGCAGCTTGGCGAACGAAACGCGATCAGGAGCCCCGGGTACGGAACTGTTGGAGGAGGCGGAACTTTGAGGGGTTTTCTTGCCCTGGCGGGAGACTGCCAAGATGCATTCCTTCCAGCACCTCACGCGACTGCAGATTCCGGAGGCCACCGGAGCCGTTCGCCGCTATAACTTTGTTTGGTCGGCTGGCGAACGATCTGTCCGTAACTCACGCACAGAGCTAATTCGCTGTATCAGCGGTAGCTCAAGCTAAGACCACGGATTAGGTGGCGATGTGAGGTGGGCAGGAGGCAGCCAGCGCAACGTCCAACAATAGCGCAGGACGGCGCATTCCTCAACTACCCTGCTCGGGCCTCATTTTCCTGGACGGGAAGGCGGCGCTGGCTGGCGATTCGAAATTCCCGTGCATTCATTCTGCCCAACAGAGTGACCCCTTCGGCGGTTTCCGTCAAGAGGTGACGCACCTTGTTTGTGGAACAAACTCCTTCCGGGACGGTCCCGACGGTCGCGCCGTCAGTGGCCGCGCTGCGTCGGGATCGATGCGGTGTCGGCCTCGTCGCGGTGCCGGGCGTGGGCGTCGTAGTCCTGCGACGAATCCTGCGTGTTCTGGTTTTTGTCGTTCTCGAAGGACTCGAGGATGGCTTCTTGGGCGTCTTTGGGAAGCAGGTGCAGGTTCTCCCGAACCCGGGCCTGGCGGCGGCCGGCCGCCTTGCGCTCGGGCATACCGGGGGTGGCCGAGATCTGCGGCGGTACACCGGTGACTTCATCGGTGCCGCCGTCGTGGTGGCCGGCCTCGATGTGGGCCTGCTCCTCGGCCATGGTGGCCTCGTCCTTTTCCTCCGACATACCGATCGGGCCGATACGGCGACCGTTGAGGAACTGCTTGACGACCGGCTCGTCACTGGTCAGCAGCACCTCGCGGGGGCCGAACATGACCAACTTGCGGCGGAACAGCATGCCCATGTTGTCGGGCACCGTGCGGGCGATGTTGATGTTGTGCGTCACGATCAAGATCGTGCAGTCGATCTGTGCGTTGATGTCGATCAACAGCTGGGACAGATACGCCGTACGGACCGGGTCCAGACCGGAGTCCGGCTCGTCACAGAGAATGATCTTCGGGTCCAGCACCAGCGAGCGCGCCAAACCGGCGCGCTTGCGCATACCACCGGAGATCTCACCGGGGAACTTCTTCTCATCCCCGCCCAAACCCACCAACTCCAGCTTCTCCATGACGACGTCACGGATCTCGCTTTCCTTCTTCTTGGTGTGCTCACGCAACGGGAACGCGGTGTTGTCGTAAAGGCTCATCGAACCGAACAGCGCGCCGTCCTGAAACATGACGCCGAACAGGGTGCGAATGTCGTAGAGGTCTTTGGCCGAACACTCGGTGATGTCGACACCGTCGACCACGATCGAGCCGCGCTCAGGCCGCAGCAGACCGATCAGCGACTTCAGGAAGACGGATTTACCCGTACCCGACGGGCCCAGCAGAACACTGACCTCACCCTCTGGGATTTCCATCGTGACGTCTTCCCAGATTCGCTGGGAACCGAAGGACTTAGTCAGCCCCTCAACCGAGATACCGATACCCACGCGAAACCCTCCCGCTGATTGCTGATAGCAGCCCAAGCCCAGCTTGTGGCTTGAGTCACTGTAGCGCACAGGTAGGTCAGATTTGATCAGTCCTGCGGCGCCCAGTTTCCGTGAAATCCCATCGGTACGCGCTGCGGTAAATGGACCGTTGCCACCGACTCGCACGTTTGCGCATCGAGCAGGAGCAGCTGGCCTTCGTCATGCCCGCGGTGATACCCGTAACCGATCAGGATTCCGTCATCCTCAGACAAGCTAGCCGAACCTGCGGCGGGGCGCGGGACGAAGGACATCTCGCCGATCAGCAACTCGGGGTCAAGCGGGGCGACCATGCTCGATCCGGTCGCGTAATCGTGCTTGTAGAGCGCCGATGACATTTTGGATCTGCCTGAGTCCACGAAGCCGCCGTCGATGCCGACGGTGTAGCCGAAGCGGTGCCGGCTACCCAGCAGCGTCTCGTTGATCCGGGGAAATTCCTGCGAGCGGTCGTCGCGGCGTTCGGTGCTCACCGCGCCGGTAGCCAGGTCGATCGTCCACCGGTCCAGGGCGGGCGTGACGCCGCCGGGCCCGCGCCGGTCGCGGTCGAACATCCGGTCGTAGCGGACCACGTCGAGCACCAGCACTTCGTGGCCGGCGCGGATCTCGGAGTAGGCGTTGAGCGGGTGGTAGAGGTAGCAGGGTTCGATCTCGAACCACCGCACGTCGTTGTTGTTTCCCTCGCGAGGCATCACCCCGATGCGTGCCGGGTATTTCGGATTCCACGCGTAGGGCAGTTGGTAGGCCGGTTTTTCGTTGCGGTTGAACCGGGCCGCGATCGGCCCGGGCACCGGAATCTGCCCGACGACGGCTTCGGCCACGATCTGGGCCGGACGCCGCATCCACCGGGGCATCTTCTTCGGCAACACCTGCATGGGATCCAAGGTCACCGGAAGGTCGTAGAGCACTACATATTTGTCGGTCAACGAGAAGTCGTGCATCATCGGCGACCCCGAGACCTCGATGTCGACCGTGCGCCGGGCGTGGCCGTTGGTGTCGATCACCGAGTACTGCACGTGTTTGCCGCGCGCGAAGGAGTAGGACACCGCGTGCAGTTCGCCGGTCTTCGGGTCGCGATGCGGATGCGCGGCATACCCGCCGGAGAGAGTGCCATCGAAATCGCACGGCCCGACGGTGTCGAGTTCGTCGGTGAGCTCGTAGTTGGCCACGCCGC
>CBAAAS010000125.1:0-3225 GCA_964658855.1 uncultured Mycobacterium sp. | reverse complement strand
GACCAGCGCCAGCGTCTTACCGGCGTGAGCCAGCACGTTGGTGTTGGCGCCGAGCGATTGCATCCCCGCGCGCAGGTTGCGGGTGGTTGCGGCCGGCTCCCCCAACGTGCTGCGCACACCTGCGCTGCGGACCCAACGGTTGCGGTACCAGCCGGCCTTGCCGGCCTGCAGCGATACGCCGTGCACCATGCCGTCGCCGGTGAACCAGTGGTAGGTGGCCGGGTCGACCTCGGCGACCGGGTTGGGCCCGTTGCGTAGGTAACGCCCGTCCAGGAATTCGGGGATGTGCCCGGTGACCGCCAGATCGGTCGCGGTCACCTCGGCGCGGACCGGGGCCAGGAAATCATCGAGATACGGGTTTGCAGGTGGGGTGGTGACGGCACTGCTCACTGCTGCCTCCTAGCTCGGATAACGCTGTTATTCCACAGTTATACGGATCACTTGCAGGGTATGTCAAGATGTCTAACGATGAATGCCCCGGCCGAACGCAACGTGCGCGATGAGTTGCTGCGTGTTGCTGTCGACATCCTCAACCAGGACGGCCCGGACGGGTTGCAGACCCGCAAGATCGCCAGCGCCGCGGGGACGTCGACGATGGCGGTGTACACGTACTTCAGCGGCATGCCCGGGCTGATTGCCGCGGTCGCCGAGGAGGGCCTGCGCGAATTCGACGCGGCGATGACAATGCCGGCCACGTCGGATCCGGTTGCCGATCTGATGGCGACCGGTATCGCCTATCGGCGCTACGCGATCGAACGTCCGCACTTGTACCGCTTGATGTTCGGCAGCACCAGCGCGCACGGTATCAATGCGCCGGCGCACAACGTGCTCACTCTGACGCTGGCCGAGATCAACGACCACTACCCCAGCTTCGCCCACGTGGTCCGGGGCGTGCACCGATCGATGCAGGCCGGGCGGATCAGCGGCTCACCTGACGACGACGTGTCCGTGGTGGCGACTGCCGCTCAGTTCTGGGCGGCCATCCACGGTTTCGTCATGCTCGAGCTTGCCGGATCCTATGGCGCGCAGGGCAGTGCCGTCGGGCCGGTGCTGGCCGCACTGACGACGAATCTGCTTGTCGCGCTGGGTGACTCGCCGGAGTTGGTGCGAAAGTCGCAGCAGGCATCGGTCCAGCGTTAGATACACGAAACCCCCGGAACCTGTTCGGCTCCGGGGGTTTTCGCGAATCGACTACTTGACGGTGACGGTGGCGCCGGCGGCCTCGAGCTTGCTCTTGGCTTCGTCGGCAGCCTCCTTGGGCGCCTTCTCCAGAACCGCCTTCGGTGCGCCGTCGACGAGGTCCTTGGCCTCTTTCAGGCCCAGACCCGAAACGATCTCACGCACAACCTTGATGACGCCGATCTTCTTCTCACCGGCGGCTTCGAGGATGACGTCGAATTCCGTCTGCTCCTCGGCGGCCTCGGCGGGCGCGCCGCCAGCGGGACCAGCGGCGGCAACGGCGACCGGAGCGGCCGCGGTGACCTCGAAGGTCTCTTCGAACTTCTTCACGAACTCCGAGAGCTCCAGCAAGGTGAGTTCCTTGAAGGCATCGAGCAGTTCGTCAGTGGAGAGCTTGGACATGGTGTTGGTCCTTCCTGGGTGTTACGGGATTTATTCGGTGGTTTCGGCGGGGGATTCCGCAGGTGCTTCAGCCGGCTCGGCTTCGGCCGCGGGGGCCTCGGCGACGGGAGCCGCCGCTTCGGCCGGCGCTGCCGGCTCTTCCGCAGCTCGCTTTTCTTGCAGTGCCGCGACAAGCCTGGCCACCTGCGAGGCGGGCGCGTTGAACAGCGCGGCCGCCTGGGACAGGTTGGCCTTCATCGCTCCGGCCAGCTTGGCCAGCAGAACCTCGCGCGATTCCAGATCGGCGATGCGCTCGACTTCGGCGACGGTCAGCGCGCGACCGTCCATGTAGCCGCCCTTGATGACCAACGCCTTATGGTCCTTGGCGAACTTCTTGATCGCCTTGGCAGCGTCGACAGCCTCGCCGCTGACGAACGCGATCGCGGTCGGCCCGACGAACAACTCATCGAGGCCTTCGACGCCGGCGTCCGATGCAGCCCGCTTGATCAGCGTGTTCTTGGCGACCGAGTAGGTCGCGGAACCAGCCAGCGAGCGGCGCAGCTCGGCCAGGTTTGCGACCGTCAAACCGCGATACTCGGTAATCACGGTCGCCGTTGAGCTCTTGAACTGCTCAGCGATGTCTGCAACGGCGGTGGCCTTGTCAGCCTGTGCCATGCATTCCTCCTTGGGTTCTCAGCCCAGGAACGACGAACGCCCCGACGCAGGAAGCGGTCGGGGCGTGAAAGTCTGCCTCGTCCTCCTGCGTGGGCCGCCCGGGAATTCCCGGACCTTCAACCGATTGCTCGGTGACCGACGGTCTTCGGTGGATCGTCGCCCACCATACCGTGAGGTGCTGCGATCAGCCAAAACGGCCAGTCTCAGCCGTCACAGCTCCCAGACCATGCGCCGATGTGCCCGCCTCGCAGCGAATCGCCTCGGCCCGCAGGGCCAATTCACGCCGACGAATCCGGTGCTCGGTGCCGCGCGGCATCGCGCCCGGGCCGTACACACCGCGCCTCAGATGGCGGACTCTCCCGCGACCACACTCCCACCGCAACGCGTCGGATACCGACTTGTTGGCCGGGTCAACGGCCGCGAACCCATGGAAAGCCAGCGCATCGACAAGCTCTCGGATGGTCGCGCGACCATGCCTGGCCAGCTGCATGGTGAGGACGTAGCGCAACTCGATTCCCCGCAGGATTTTCATCGACGGAACTTCGCATGCCGATACGACATCGCCGGGAGAATTCGCTGCGAGGTGGGCACATCGGCACATGGCCGGACTCAGTGACTCACGTGACGGCTGAGACCAGCGCGGCCGCGCCGATCAAGCCGGCGTCGCCGCCGAGGGCAGCCGGCACCACCTGCAGACCACGGATGAAGCTCAGTCCCGCGTAGTCGGCCAGCGCCGCGCGTAAGGGGTCGAAGAGAATCGGGCCCGACTTGGCCACTCCCCCGCCGATGACGGCGAGGTCGAGGTCGCACACCGCGCCGACTGAGGCGATCATCGCGGCCAACGCGGTGGCGCTACGGCGAAACGCCCTCAGCGCCAACGGATCACCGGCTTCGGCCGCTTTGCCCAGTGCGACGGCGTCGGCGCCGGGTCCCCCGGCCCAGCCGTTGGCCAGCGCCCATCGCGTCATCCATGGTCCGGAAGCGACGGTC
>CBAAAS010000124.1:0-7454 GCA_964658855.1 uncultured Mycobacterium sp. | reverse complement strand
CTTCCTGGAGTCCGGCGTCGACCTCGACGACGTCCTGCGCCGCGCCGTGCGGCTGCTGGCCCAGCTGACCCGGCAGGTCGCCGTCGTGCAATACCCGACGCTGTCGACGTCGACGGTGCGGCACCTGGAAGTCATCGCGCTCACCCCGGCCAAGCTGCTGATGGTGGTGATCACCGACACCGGTCGGGTTGACCAGCGCGTCGTCGAACTCGGCGACGTCATCGACGACCACCAGCTCTCGCAGCTGCGGGACATGCTCGGGCAGGCGCTGGACGGCAAGAAGCTCGCGGCGGCATCCATCGCGGTCGCCGACCTGGCCGCCCAACTGCACGGTCGCAGCGGCCAGTCGAAGAGCCTCAGCGACGCGGTCGGCCGTTCCGCCACGGTGCTGCTCGAGTCGTTGGTCGAGCACACCGAGGAGCGGCTGCTGCTGGGCGGCACCGCGAACCTGACCCGCAACACCGCCGACTTCGGCGGCTCGCTGCGCTCCATCCTGGAGGCACTCGAAGAACAGGTCGTTGTGCTGAAGTTGCTGGCCGCTCAGCAGGAAGCCGGCAAGGTCACGGTCCGCATCGGACACGAGACCGAGGCCGAGCAGATGATGGGTACGTCGGTCGTGTCGACCACCTATGGCACCCTCGATACCGTCTGGGGCGGCATGGGTGTGCTCGGGCCCACCCGAATGGACTATCCGGGAACTATCGCCAGCGTCGCTGCGGTTGCTCTCTACATCGGCGAGGTGCTGGGTACACGTTGAGCGCCCATTCCAGGCACAATTCATAGACGGCCGTTCACCATACGGCGGATCTGGGCCCTAGAGCCCAGGAAAGTTCAGGAAGGTCAAGCGTGGCACGCGACTACTACGGTTTGCTCGGCGTGGGCAAGAACGCGAGCGATACCGAGCTCAAGCGCGCGTATCGCAAGCTCGCCCGCGAGCTGCACCCCGACGTCAACCCCGACGAGGTCGCACAGGCGAAGTTCAAGGAGATCAGCGTCGCCTACGAGGTGCTGTCCGACCCTGAAAAGCGGCGCATCGTCGACTTGGGCGGCGACCCGCTGGAGAACGCGGCCGCGGGCGGTGGCGGCGGCTTCGGCGGGTTCGGCGGCCTGGGCGACGTCTTCGAGGCGTTCTTCGGCGGCGGCTCTACGTCGCGGGGGCCGGTCGGACGGGTCCGGCCGGGTTCGGACTCGCTGCTGCGGATGCGACTGGATCTGACCGAATGCGCGACCGGCGTCAGCAAGCAGGTCACCGTCGACACCGCGGTGCTGTGCGACCGCTGCCAGGGCCGCGGCACCAACGCCAACTCGACACCGGTGTCCTGCGACACCTGCGGCGGTCGCGGCGAGGTGCAGACCGTACAGCGGTCGCTACTCGGCCAGGTGCTGACGGCGCGACCGTGCCCCACCTGCCGCGGCGTCGGCGAGGTCATCCCCGACCCCTGCCACCAATGCGGCGGCGACGGCCGGGTTCAGGCCCGTCGCGACATCGCCGTGAAGATTCCCGCCGGCGTCGGCGACGGAATGCGCGTCCGGCTCGCCGCCCAGGGTGAAGTGGGGCCCGGCGGGGGACCGGCCGGCGACCTGTACGTCGAGATCCACGAGCAGCCCCACGACGTCTTCGTGCGCGACGGCGACGATCTGCACTGCACGATCTCGGTGCCGATGGTTGACGCGGCCCTCGGCGCGACGGTGACCGTCGACGCGATCATCGACGGCCTGACCGAGATCACCTTCCCGGCAGGCACCCAGCCCGGTTCGGTGACGACCCGTCGCGGGCATGGGATGCCGCACCTGCGTTCCGGTGTGCGCGGCGACCTACACGTGCACGTCGAGGTGGTAGTGCCCGAGCGTCTGGACCACCAGGACGCCGAGCTGCTGCGCGAGTTCAAGAGCCGCCGCGACCGCGACGTCACCGAGGTCAAGTCGACGCACACGGCCGGCAGCCACAACGGCGGCCTGTTCAGCCGCCTGCGCGAGACCTTCACCGGGCGCTAATTGCCCGGCCTGTTCTACATCGACGCGCTGCCCGGCAACGGTGAGCTGGCCGTCGTCGACGGTGATGAAGGTTTCCACGCCGCCACCGTGCGACGCATCCGGGTGGGCGAGGAGCTGATTCTCGGCGACGGCGCCGGCAGTGTGGCGCGCTGTGTCGTCGAAGAAACCGCACGCGACGGCCTGCGGGCCCGGGTGGTGGATCGCCGGCACGTCGCGCCCCCCAAACCGCCGGTGACCGTGGTCCAGGCGTTGCCCAAATCCGAGCGCTCCGAGCTGGCAATCGAGCTGGCCACCGAGGCCGGCGCCGACGCGCTGGTGGCCTGGCAGGCCGCGCGTTGCGTGGCCCGCTGGGACGGTGCCCGCGCCGAGAAGGGTCTGCGGCGGTGGCGTGCAGTCGCGCGCGCCGCGGCCCAGCAGTCCCGACGCGCTTACATCCCGTCGGTGGATGGCGTGCTGTCGACCGCGGCGCTGGTCACGCGGATCGGCGAGGTGACATCGTCGGGAGGTGTCGTCCTGGCGCTACACGAAACGGCCGACGGCCCGTTAACAGATCTGAGTTTGGCGCAGGCCGCGTCGCTGATGCTGGTGGTCGGCCCCGAAGGCGGCATCGCTCCTGACGAACTGGCCGCGATCGTCAATTCCGGAGCGCACGCCGTGCGGCTCGGCCCGACCGTGCTGCGCACCTCGACCGCAGCCGCCGTTGCGCTTGGTGCGCTGGGCGCGCTGACGCCGCGCTGGGAAATCCCCGGCGACGCCTAGTTTCACCCGCGGTCGCGCAGGAGTGCGACGCCGTCACCGGTGAGCTCGTCGAGCGCCCACGAGCGTCCCGCCAGCGCCGACGCGAGAAATGCGGACGTGCCAGACACTGAATGTGCCTCTGCACCGTGAGTCCAGTCGGTGTCCGTCGCACGCAGGTGCAGCCCGCGGGCCCGCGCCGCGGCGGGGACGAATGGATTGGGCACGCGCACTTGGGTTTGCAGCACGGCGGCCAGGACGCTCGGCTCGACTGTCGGCGCCAAGCCCAATGGCAACACAATGTCGAGTTCGTGAATCACATGGTCGCCCAACAGGAGTCGTCGCGGAAAGATCCGACCCAACCCGTGCGGCCGGTCGATCAACACCGCGAAGTCGTCGATCAATTGTGCCGGTGTCCGTTCTGCCGCCAGGCGCCGGGCAAGTGCGGTGTTGCAACGGTCGAACGACCCGCGATGCCTGAGCATTTCGAGGACGACCGTTCTCGGCGATACCTGGCAGCCCACCACGAGGTGGGCCAGCACGTCGTGGTTGGTCCATTCGGCGCACAGGCTGGGCTGTGACCAGTGTCGATCAGAGAGGCTGCGGGCGACGGCGAGGAATCGAAGGTCGTTGGCCCGCAACATTTCACGATCAGACGACATGAAGATGCCGTTGCAGAAATGCGGTCTGGTCGGTCAACAGCTGGTCGAGCAGCGGGCGGTGGTACACCTCGAAGTGGTCGCCGTCGTAGTGGCGCATTTCGCCGAACGGTGCCCGGCGCGCGACGTCTTCGGCGTGACGGGGATCCATCAACGTTTCGCGTTGTGACACGCACACCAGCAGCGGCGCGGAGATGCGGCGCGCTACGCGTTTGGCGCTGGTCACCGCGATGCCGATGACGTTCGCCGCCGCCACCCGATTGTCGAATCCGCCGCCTGGGTCGACGGTGGACTGCCAGCCCTCCTCGGCGCCGGGCACGGTCACGGCGGCGAGGGCTCCCGGCGGTCCCACGATCGGGATGTATCGGCGCTCGCGGCCGACGGCAGCGTGCAAGATGTCGCTGATGATCGCGGGTGTCAGCCGCAACGCCGCACCCGGCCCGATGCGGTGCAGGGTGGCCGGGCCGGAGACGATCGGACACTGAACCACGACCGCGCCGATGTCGGTACGACTGGCGGCAACCCGCAACGCATGTAGTGCTCCGAGGCTGGTTCCCCACAACGCAATCCGGCTGCCATCCGCGCCTGGGATCGTACGAACGGCATCGATCGCGGCGTGCAGGTCCTGGCGGTGCCGGCGCAGGCTCAGTCGTTGCCGCGGCAAGCCAGCCGAGTCGCCGAGATGCCGGTAGTCGAAGGCGAACGTGCCGATGCCGGACGCGGCGAAGTGCTGCTCATACCGGCGCAGCGCCATGGTGTGGTTGGCGCCGAATCCATGCGCGAACACGGTCACCGGATGCGGGCCCGGTCCTTCCGGCAGGGTCAGCCAGGCCGCGCAGCGCTGGCCGGCAGATAGGAAAGACATCGCAGTTGTGTTGCTTGAACGCATGGTCACCCAGTCCTTTTACGTACGGTGTACGTGAACTATATTACGTACGCTGTACGTGTCAAGCGGTGCGGCGGGGAGGAGCGGATGACGTGAAGGCGCGATTCAGCGTTGCCGAGGTTTCCGCGCGGGCGTTGGAGATCGTCGATCGCGACGGCCTCGGCGGTCTGAGCATGCGAACGTTGGCCGCCGCACTGGAGACCGGGCCGATGACGGTCTACAACTACGTGAAAGATCGCACCCACCTCGAAGCCTTGGTTGCCGAAGCCGTCATCGCCAGCGTGGAACTGCCCGCGCCCATTGATGATTGGCGGCAAGACGTGCGTGCTGTCGCAGTGGCGATCTGGCAGACTGTCCGTCGTCACCCCAACGTCATTCCGCTGGTACTCACCCGTCGCACCGCGTCGTCATCGAGTTACGGTCCCGCGGAACGGCTCGTGGAAGCACTGGGCCACGCCGGCCTTGAAAATGCCGATCTGCTGGCCGCGTTCCGGGCAGTGCTCGGTCTGGTGATGGGCAGCGCACAGGCGGAATTGGCGGGCCCACTGGCTGGGCCCGATCGGGATTCCGAGCAGGTGGCGGTGGCATCTCAGATCGGTCGGCTGGCGGGCGTCGAACACCCTCAGCTCGCCGCACTGGCTGTCGCCAGCCAGCAGTCCAGCGCCGAGGCGGATTTCGAACGAGGTCTGGCCATGCTGCTGGCCGGGGTGCAGTCCCGGTCAACCGGTGGCTGACCCTTGGGCTGGCCCACCGACCGGCGGTAGACTCGAGACGCTAACCCGCTGGACAGACCACAGAAAGCAGGCATTAGAACCCACCGTGACGCCCCGCGAAACCAACACTGCTCGTCCGTCCGCTTCTTCGGTTCGCAGCAGCATCGACGTTCCGCCCGACCTCGTCATGGGCCTGCTTGGCTCCGCCGACGAAAATCTGCGCGCACTCGAGCGCCTGCTGGCCGCAGACCTGCATGTTCGCGGCAACATGGTGAAGCTGACGGGTGAGCCCGCCGACGTCGCGCTTGCCGAACGGGCCCTCTCCGAACTGGTCGCGATCGTCGACAGTGGCCAGCCGCTGACCCCGGAAGGGGTGCGCCACAGCGTGGCGATGCTGGTCGGCACCGGAAACGAGTCACCCGCCGAGGTGCTGACGCTGGACATCTTGTCGCGTCGCGGCAAGACGATTCGGCCCAAAACTCTCAACCAGAAGCGCTACGTCGATGCGATCGACAACCACACCATCGTGTTCGGGATCGGTCCGGCCGGCACCGGCAAGACCTACCTGGCCATGGCCAAGGCGGTCAACGCGCTGCAGACCAAGCAGGTCACCCGCATCATCTTGACCCGGCCGGCGGTGGAAGCCGGTGAGCGGCTTGGCTTTCTGCCCGGCACGCTGAGCGAGAAGATCGACCCATACCTGCGTCCGCTCTACGACGCTTTGCACGACATGATGGATCCCGAGCTGATCCCGAAGCTGATGACGGCGGGAGTGATCGAGGTTGCACCGCTGGCATATATGCGCGGCCGCACGCTCAATGACGCGTTCATCATCCTCGACGAGGCGCAGAACACCACTGCCGAACAGATGAAGATGTTCCTCACGCGTCTGGGCTTCGGCTCCAAAGTCGTTGTCACCGGCGATATTACGCAGGTCGATCTGCCAGGCAACCACCGATCGGGTTTGCGTGCGGCGGTCGATATTCTCGACGGAATCGACGACATCCATGTCTCGGAGCTCACCAGCGCCGACGTGGTCCGCCACCGGCTGGTTTCCGAGATCGTGGATGCTTACGCGCGACACGAACAACAGCCCGGCCTGACGTTGAATCGCACTGCGCGACGCGCTCCCGGTCGCCGGTGACGCTATGACGATCGAGGTCGCCAACGAATCCGGAATCGACGTTTCCGAATCCGAATTGATCAGCGTCGCAAAGTTTGTCATCACCCAGATGGACGTCAACCCGGCCGCTGAGTTGTCGATGGTGCTGTTGGACACCGCGGCGATGGCCGACCTGCACATGCGGTGGATGGACCTGCCCGGGCCGACCGACGTGATGAGCTTCCCGATGGATGAGCTCGAGCCGGGCGGACGCCCCGATGCGCCGGAGCCTGGACCAGCCATGCTCGGCGACATCGTGCTGTGCCCCGAGTTCGCCGCTGAGCAGGCCGCGGCTGCGGGCCACTCGCTGGGACATGAGTTGGCTCTGTTGACCATTCACGGCGTCCTGCATCTGCTCGGCTACGACCACGGCGAGCCGGATGAAGAGAAGGAGATGTTCGGCCTGCAGCGCCGCCTGCTCGAGGAGTGGGTCGCCGATCAGGTCGAGTTCTATCGCAAGCTACGTCAGCATGAGCGAGACCAGCTGTTGCTGGACAAATCAAGGTACTTCGAGAATTGAACAGCCCCGCTTCGCTACTCGGCGCGATCCTGCTGATCTCTCTGGGTAGCGTGTTCGCGGCCATCGATGCGGCGGTCAGCACGGCCTCGATCGCGCGGGTGCAGGAAATGGTCCGCGATGAGCGACCGGGTGCGGTGCGGCTGGCCAAGGTGATGACCGATCGCCCCCGCTACATCAACTTGGTGGTGCTGCTGCGGATCGTCTGTGAGATCAGCGCGACGGTCCTGCTGGCCCAGTTCTGCTATCGGCAGGTGAGCCGTGACTGGGGCCTGTTCATCGCCGCGGCCGTCATGGTGGTGATCAGCTTCGTCATCATCGGTGTCGGCCCCAGGACACTCGGGCGTCAGAATGCCTACTCCATCGCGCTGGTGTCGGCGCTTCCGCTGCAGGCGATTTCGGTACTACTGACCCCGATCAGTCGCCTGCTGGTGGTGCTCGGAAACATGCTGACGCCCGGTCGCGGCTTCCGCAACGGCCCGTTCGCCTCCGAGATCGAGTTGCGCGAAGTCGTCGACCTGGCACAGCAGCGCGGCGTGGTGGCCGACGACGAACGACGAATGATCCAGTCGGTGTTCGAACTCGGCGACACACCGGCCCGCGAGGTGATGGTGCCACGCACCGAGATGATCTGGATCGAGAGCGACAGGTCCGCTGACGAGGCGACTTCGGTGGCGGTGCGCAGCGGGCACTCCCGCATCCCGGTCATCGGTGAGAATGTCGACGACATCGTCGGCGTGGTGTATTTGAAAGACTGTGTACAGCAGACTTATTACTCATCTGCCGG
>CBAAAS010000123.1:0-7500 GCA_964658855.1 uncultured Mycobacterium sp. | reverse complement strand
CCGATGCTCAAACATGGTGTGCTGTTGCGTGTTTGGCTCGGCCATCTGAGTGATCCGGACAGGCTGAAAGAGATTCTGCAAGAGCACATCGCCCGCGTCGACACGATGCGGCAGCGGGTGGCTATCGACTCGCAGGCCGCCGCCGAAGAGCCGGCCTGGGCCTACCCGCGGATCGCCATGCAGTGGTCGGAGCGCTACTTCGCCGCCGAGCGGGAACTCGCGCTGCAGTTGATCAAGGACATCGACGAGGCCGACGCGGCATTCAAGACGGGGCAGCGCAGTTCGCAGGGCGCCTTCCCCACCCCGCGGCCGGGCCACTGGCGGGAAGTCGAACAACGGGTCCAGGAAACCGATCCCGACCGGCCCTAGTTGCGTGCCGGCGCAAGCCGTTTGAGTGCCAGCCCGCCCTCGAACGGGCGGTACCCGAATGCCGCCGGCGCGCGATAACCGGTGTCCCCCAGCGGGGTGTGCACCTCTGCCACGGTGGGGCCGATCTTGGCGGCGACCGTTGCCAGCGCGTCCAGGTCGAAACGGTAGAGCCGACCCGCGTTGCCGCCCAGAATCTTTCGGCAGGCATCTTCGGACTGGTTGTGCAGCGCCCAGCGGATGGCGAGCTTGGAGTGCGGCGTGAAGCCTTCCTCGTGCGGGTAATCACTGCCCCACATGATGTGTTCTGGCCCCATGAAGTCGATCATGCCCGAATCAAAGGGTGCCAATTCGCTTGCCAGATAACAGTTCCGCTGCGCATATTGGCTCGGCGTCAGGGTCAGTTCGTCGACCGACGATCCGCCGAACATCCCGTAGGTGCGGTTGCCGGCCTCGGATTTCATTGTGGGCACCATGGCATCCAGGATGCCGAGCTGTCCGGGCACCCACAGCGTGCCCTGCTCGGTCGGCACGAACCGCAGCGACGGGTGCCGCTCGAACACCCCGGCCAGAATCAGGTGCCCGAGGGTTCGGTTGGCCCACAGGGCCATCTCGGTAACCAGCACTGCGTTCGACGCCGGCTGGTCCATCGGCATCTCCGGGCTGCCGGCGCCGGCATGCTGCACCACCGTGAGATCCAACTCTTCGCAAAGCGCCCAGAGCGGTTCGTAGCGCGTGTGGAAGAGCGGCGCGACATTCGGGTCGCCCGGCGAGACCGGCGGGACCAGCACCCCGCCGAAGCAATCGTGCTCGACGCCCCAGCGGATTTCGTCCAGCGCGTGATCGATGTCGTTGGGGAAGATCTGGATCAGCCCGCGGCGACGTTCCGGGGCCTGCGAACAGAAGTCGATCTGCCAGCGGTTGTGCGCTTGCACTCCCGCCCAACGCTTCTCGAACTCGTCACAGGTGCGGGGCAGGCTGATCGTGATGTTGGGTGTGGTCGGGAAAAACGGTGGAACGGTATTGGGCAGCAGCACCTCAGCGGCCACTCCGTCGGCATCCATGTCGGCGATTCGCAGATCGCTGTCCCAGTTTCGGCTGGCGGTCGCGATGATCAGGTCGTCGAACGGGCTGACGTAGGTGTTGGCCCACGCGTCGAAGTCGTCGTGCAGACTCTTGGGCAGATACGGCTTGTAATCACCGATGTCGGCACCGGCATGAGTGTCGGTCGAGATGACGACGTATTGATCGATCGTGTCCCAGGTGGTCATCGTGTCCTCCGACATTGTTGGGTAGCAGAAACCAGCTTTCCGCTGGGCTCGAGTGGCGGCAAGGCCTCATTCCAATGAGCGGGACAGCAGAGTCGACACGTCCGCCCAGGCCTGCTCGCGAGCCTGGCGGCAGACGCCCAGGCTGGGCATGGTCATGAATCCGTGGATCGCGCCGGCGTAGTTCCGGTAGATCGTTGTAACCGAGGCTTCGGCAAGGGCTTTCGCGTACGCCTCGCCCTCTGAGCACAGCGGGTCGAATCCGGCGGTGATCACCACCGCCGGGGGAAGGTCGGTCAGATCCGCTCGTAGCGGCGACGCCGTGGGGTTATCGCGATCGGCCAGGTTGGGAACGTATTGGTCCCAGTACCAGGCCATCGCCGAAGTGGTGTTGTAGTAGCCGTCGCCGAAGCGCCGATACGACTCCGTGGCGAAGTCTGCCGCGATCGCCGGATACACCAAGAGTTGGACGGCGATCTCAGGTCCGCCCCGGTCGCGGGCCAGCAGCGCGGTCACGGTGGCCAGGTTGCCGCCCGCGCTGTCGCCGGCGACGACGATGCGGGCCCGGTCGGCGCCGAGTTCGTCGGCCTGTCCAACCGCCCAGTTCGCGACGGCGTAGACATCGTCGACGGCGGCCGGCCACGGCGATTCCGGGGCCAGCCGGTAGTCGACCGACACCACGATCGCACCCACGCCGTTGGTCATCGCGCGACACAGGTCGTCGTGGGAGTCGAGGTTGCAGAACACGAACCCGCCGCCATGGGCGAACACGATGATAGGCAAAGGACTGATGGATCCGAAAGGCTCAGTGGGCCAATAGATTCGGATCGAGATATTGCCGGCCGGGCCCGGCACGGTCCGGTCGACCACCTTGGCGACCGGCTCGGGATTCTGCAGGAGTACGGCTCGTTCGGCGATCACGGCCCGCAGCTGCGGTGCGGTCATCGTCTCGACGCGCGGGAACCCGCGGTTGAGCGCGGGCAGCAGCGCGCCGATTTCAGGGTCGAGCGTCACGCGTATTGCAGCGCGCGGACGGGCAGTGGGCGGGATTGTTGCAGGATTGGCTGCACGCGGATCGCGTCGCCGTCGTCGTAGTTGCGCCAGATGCCCAGTGCAGTCGTCCGCACGGGTGCCGCCATCCGGTGGTCGAAGGTCATCCGGTCCAACGGGCCGCAGACCGAGACCGCGGCGATGGGCGCATCGACGTCACCGATCGGCGCTGCGACACAACCGAATCCGCCGACCGACTCAGCCCGCTCGTAGGCGAATCCGCGGGCGCGTATCGCTGCCAACTCGTCGGCCAGTTGGCGACGCGTGGAGATCGAGTAGCGGGTCTTGCGGGCCAGCAGGTCGACGTCGAAGTTGTCGAGTGCGGTGGGATCCGAGAACGCCAGCAGGGCCTTGCCGACCGCGGTGCAGTGCGCGGGTTGGCGACCACCGACGCGGGTGGGAATCGCCGCGCCGAGTGCGCCGGCGACCTTCTCCAGATAGACGACGTCAGCGCCGTCGAGGACCGCCAGGTGGACGACCAGGCCCGTGGCCCGGTGCAGCTCGTGTAGGAATGGCTGCGCGGCGCTGTGTAGCCGGTCCTGATGCAGCGCAAGCGATCCCAGCTCGACCAGTCGCATGCCCAGTTCGTAGTCACGCCCGTTGCGTCGTAGCCACCGCAGTTGCACCAAGCGTTCGAGCATCCGGTGGGCCGACGAGCGAGGCAGGCCGGTACGCCGTACGACCTGGGCCAGGGATAGCCGGCCCGGCCCGTCGAAGGCATCCAGCACCAGCGAGATGCGGTCGATGACGGCGCTTGGAGTACACGCATCACCCTCGCTCGTCATACGTCCTCCCGGTCGCTGATATGACTAATAGGCATATGCCTAGTCCTACCATAGTGTGGTGCCGGTCACAAGCATGCGGAACGTGGGGTGACGGATTTAGTTCGGCGGCGGCGCGTCGCTCAGGCCGAGATGTTGACGGACGCTGTCGGTGGCGAGCGCCTGTCTGCCCAGCCGTGTCAACCCGAAGTCGCTATGCGCGTAATCCCCAGTTACCGTCCGCATCAGCAACCCGGCGTGCTCGAGCGCCTGGATCGCTTCCGCGACCGCACCACAATCGGGATCGGTGAACTGATCGAAATCACCGGCAGTCGCCACAATCTTGAAGCCGAGAACGGATTCGCGGTCGGGGTAGGAACCGGTCCGCCACAACGAGACGATCTCCTTCATGGCACGCCCATCCGACACATGAGGAAAATACGAGAAATAGGGCAGGATCGACGCCGCCACCTCGGCGACGGGCCACGTGAGCCACCAGGGCTGGCTGCTGGTCATACCTGGAATTGAAACACGGGCATGACCGGCCAAGACATCACCCGATTCAAGCGGGACGGCGCGTCAGGCTGTGGCGGCAGCGCGCCCGGCACGACGGCCGTAGAAGCTGCCGTCACCCAAAGAAATGCCACTGGCATAGCCCCAGGCGGCAAGTCCCGCGGTGGCCCGTCCGGCCGCGAACAGACCGGGGATCGGATCACCGCTGACATGCAACACCTCTGCCGACAGCGAGGTGTGCAGCCCGCCCAGGGTGAAGCCACCGGGGTTTCCGCGTAGGTCGATCGCGCCGACCGGCGTGCCGATCGGGCGCAGCCATTCCTGCTTCTTGTGTAGCAGCGAATCCTCGCCCTTCACCGCGTCATCGTTGTAAGCCGCGACGGTGGTCTGCAGGGAGCCGGCCGGCAAGCCGATTTCGGCTTCCAACTCTGCCACGCTCTCGCAGACCCAGGTCGGCGGTCGCAGCAGGAACGGGGTCGCCGACCGGGTGGCCATGGCTTGCTCGTGCGCGTCGGCGTCGAGCACCAGGAAAGCGGTGTCGTCCTGGTGGTAGAGGGTCAGCTGGCCAACGCGTCCGGGATAGGTGTCCTCCGCGACGTAGCGCTGCCCGCGGCCGTTGACCAGGATGCCGCGGACGATCAATTGCGGGTCGACCAAGAACGCCACCTCGGTGGCGTCGATGTGGGCCAGGTCAGCACCCAGCGCCTGGGCCATCTGGATCGCCACACCGTCGTGCTCCTCGATCGAGGCGGCGGGCCGGCCGGCGATCCGCGGCGCGTAGCGGGCGACCATCGACTCGTTGTAGGCGAAACTGCCGGTGGCCAGGACGATTCCGCGCCGCGCCCGTACGGCGAGCTCCGTTCCGTACTGGCGGGCGATGATGCCGACGACCCGCCCGTCGCTCTCGACGACCAGTCGCTGCACCCGGGTATCGACGATGCTGCGGACGCCGAGTGCGGTGGCGGTGTCCACCAGCGGCTTCATCAGCATGTAGCCGCCGCCTTTTTCACCGGTGCGCTTGTCCTGCATCTGTGGCACGTGACCGCGCGGCGCCGGTACGGCAATCGTGTTGTACGGGAACGCGTTTTCGCCGCCGGTATACATCAACCCGTCGTCGTCGGGCGGCTCCCAACCCGGTTCACCCCAGAAGCTCGGCTTGAACGGCACACCGCAGTCCACCAGCCAATCGAAATGCTCGAGGCTGCCGGCGCAGTAGTCGGCGATTCGGTCGACATCGGCGCCCGGGCCCATCGCCGCACACAGGAAGGTGCGCATGTTGTCGACGGAATCTTCGAAGCCGCAGGCCTTTTGAATCGGGGTGCCACCGCCGAGATAGACGAATCCGCCTGCCAGCGACGCCGCCCCGCCCCAACCGCCGGTGCGCTCCAACACCACCACCTTGGCACCCGCCCGTGCGGCCTCGATCGCCGCCGACACACCGGCGATGCCGTACCCGGCGATCACCACGTCGGCCTCGACATCCCAGCTGGTGATATCGCGTGCGTCGAGGGGCACGACGGTCACATGGCCGCCAGTGGCTCGGCCCCGGACCAGTCGTGACCCCAGTAGCTGTCGGCGGTGATCTCCTCAGAGGTGTAGTACGTCTCGTCGACCTTCATTCCCTCGGTGCCGAATTCGATGTCCCACCCGCCGGGCGCTCGGACGTAGAAGGAGACCATCTTGTCGTTGGTGTGCCGGCCCAGCGTCGACGACAGCGAAAAGCCTTGTTTGACAACCCGGTCGAGGGCCCGGCCGACGGCGTCCAGCGAGTCGACCTCGACCATGATGTGGATCAGGCCCGGCGCCCCGCCGTGCGGCGCGGGACACAGCGCCATGCTGTGGTGGCGGTCGTTGACGCCGAAGAACCGGATCCGCAGCGGGCCGAATTCCGGGGGTGCGGGTAGCCGCATGGCGCCGCGCGGTAGAAATCCCAGCGTCTCGTTGTAGAACGCGAATGCTCCGGCCGGATCCATCGTCGGCAGCACCACATGGCCAAGACCCTGGCTACCGGTGACGAAGGTGGCACCGAAGGGCGTCACCACCGGACTGTGATCGAGCGCGGGACCGAAGAACACCTCGGTGGTGGTGCCGGTCGGATCGGTGAATGCGAAGACGTCCTCGACCCTGCGCTCGTCGGCTTCCTCGACCGACAGCGGCTTGACCGCCACCCCGGCCCGTTCGAGCGTGTCCCGAACCCGCTGCAGCGCAACACCGTCACGCACCTCCCAGCCGACGTGCACCGCCTGGTCGCTGTCGCCTGGGACGACGATGATGCGCGCGAAGCGTTCGTCCATCCGCAAGTAGAGCGCATCGGGGTCGGGCCCGGTGCCCTGCGCGAACCCCAGTGCATCGAACGCGAAGGTGCGCCAGCGATCGATGGCGGTGGTCTGAATCTTGATGTATCCCAGGCTTTTGATGTCGCCCATCAGATCATCGCCCGCAGCGGATCGGCCGGCTCGATGCCCATCGAACTCAATGCGGCGGCGTGATAGACGGTGCTCGGCACGTGGATCGCGTGGTTGAGTCCGACGTGGGCGTCCCGCCAAAACCGTTGCAGCGGCTTGTCCATCCGCGCCGCGTTACCACCGGAGCGGGCGAAGATCTGGTCGACGGCCATCACCGCCCGCCAGGCCGCCCGGATCTGGGTACGGCGGCCGATGGCCCGCTCCTCGAAAGAGACCTCGCGACCGGACTCGACGATGTCCCATATCTTGTCGACGTTGGCCAGTATTTCTTGGCGGGCGGCGTTGATATCGGCGGCCGCCTCGCTGATCGCGAACAACACGTACGGGTCGTCCTTGATCGCGGTGCCCTGCGCGCCGACCCGCCCACGCTGGTAATCGAGGTGAGCGGCCAACGCACCCTCGGCGATGCCGATGACCGCGGAGCTGATACCGAGCGGGAACATGTTCGACCACGGCATCTTGTACAGCGACTCGGTGACACCGGCTTCTTTCTGTGCGGTGCCGTCGATCACCTGATCGCCGTTCATCACCCGGTACGACGGCACGAAGGCGTCCTTGACGATGATGTCCTTGGATCCAGTCCCCTTCAGGCCCACCACATTCCAGGAGTCTTCGACGATCTGATAGTCGCTGCGGGGCAGGATCATGTGCAGCATCGTCGGCGGTTCGGCGATGCCGCCATCCGCGTTGCCCAGCAGGGCGCCGAGGAAGATCCAGTCGCAGTGGTCGGTCCCGGAGCTGAACTGCCAGCGCCCGTTGAAGACGTAGCCGCCGTCGACCGGGACCGCGAGCCCGGTGGGCGCATACGGCGAGGCCATCCAGGTGTTGTCGTCGGCGCCCCATACCTCTTCGCGGACTTTCGGGTCGGCGAACGCCAGCTGCCACGGGTGCACGCCCACCACGCCGCAGACCCAGCCCGCGGCGCCGTCGAGGGCAGCCACGGCCATCACGGTCTCCGCGAATTCCCTTGGGTGAGCTTCGAATCCGCCGTATTGCTTGGGTTGCAGCAGCTTGATGGGGCCGGCCGCTTTGAGCAACTTGGCGGTGTCGTCGGGCATCCGGCCGAGGCGTTCGGCC
>CBAAAS010000122.1:0-7510 GCA_964658855.1 uncultured Mycobacterium sp. | reverse complement strand
GGAACCGGCCTGGGTGAACCGGAAGATGTTGTCGATGAACAGCAGCACGTCCTGGCCCTGCTCGTCGCGGAAGTACTCCGCCATCGTCAACGCCGACAGGGCGACCCGCATACGGGTGCCGGGCGGCTCGTCCATCTGACCGAAGACCAGCGCGGTGTCCTTGAGCACGTCGGCATCCGCGAGCTCGACCCACAGGTCGTTGCCCTCACGGGTGCGCTCCCCGACACCGGCGAATACCGAAGTACCACCGAAGTTCCGGGCGATACGGTTGATCATCTCCTGAATCAGAACGGTCTTACCCACACCCGCACCACCGAACAGCGCGATCTTTCCACCACGCACGTACGGGGTCAGCAGGTCGACGACCTTCAGGCCGGTCTCGAGCATCTCGGTGCGCGGCTCGAGTTCGTCGAATGGCGGCGGCTTACGGTGAATCCCCCAGTGATCGAAGTCTTCTCCGTAGCCCGGCTCGTCGAGGCAGTTGCCCAGGGCGTTGAACACGTGGCCCTTGACGCCATCGCCGACCGGAACGGAGATCGCTTTGCCGGTGTCGGTCACCTCGACGCCGCGAACCAGTCCGTCGGTCGGTTGCATCGAGATGGTGCGCACCAGGTTGTCGCCGAGGTGCTGCGCGACCTCCAGCGTCAGCGTCTTCGCCAGGTCCTCATAGGTGATGTCGGCGTGCAGGGCGTTGAACAGCTCCGGCACGGAGCCCCGTGGGAATTCGACGTCGACGACGGGTCCGGTAATCCGCACCACGCGGCCGTTGCTGTCGCTGTCCTTCGAATTCGTCGACTTCGCAGCCTTTTGAGTGGTAGCAGCCATATCCTCTTCGCTTCCTGCTGGGGCCTATTTGGCGTCGGCGAGCGCGTTTGCGCCACCGACGATTTCGCTGATTTCCTGGGTAATCTGAGCCTGACGCTCGCGGTTCGCCTCGAGCGTGAGCGATTTGATGAGGTCGTCGGCGTTGTCGCTGGCCGACTTCATCGCACGCTGGCGTGACGCCAGTTCTGACGCAGCAGACTCGAGCAGCGCCGTGTACACGCGGGTGGTCACATAACGCGGTAGCAGCGCGTCGAACAGCGTCGTCGCATCTGGCTCGAACGAGTACAGGGTGTGCGGCTCGTCGTCGTCCTCGATGTACTCCACGACCATCGGGGCCATGCGGTGCGCACCAACCGATTGCGACATCATCGACTTGAATTCGGTGTAGACGATGTGCAATTCGTCGACTCCGGGCTCTTCGTCACTTGACTCGTCGTCACCGGCGCCGGCCATGAAGGCACTCACCAGAGTTTCGGCGACCTCCGCGGCGTCCTCGTAGCTGGGCCGCTCCGAGAAACCGGTCCAGGATTCGCTGATGTCCCAGTTGCGAAACTTGAAGTAACCCTGCGCTTTACGTCCCACCGTGTAGATCACCGGAGTCTTGCCGTCTTGTCGCAGCCGCGAGAAAAGCTCCTCGGCCTTGCGGAAGGCGCCGGAGTTGTAGGCACCGCACAGTCCTCGGTCCGACGAGACCACCAGCACGCCAACCCGTTTCGGCGAAGACTTCTCGACCAGCAGCGGGTGGTCGAGAGCGGCCTCCGATGCCAGCGTGGTGAGCACGCGGGTGATCTCTTCGGCATAAGGCCGGGCCTCTCGCAGCCGCGTCTGGGCCTTGCCGATGCGCGACGTCGCAATCATTTCCTGCGCCTTGGTGATCTTTTTGATCGCCCCGGCGGATCGAATGCGACCCCGAAGTTCGCGAAGTGTGGCAGCCATTTTCGATTACTTCTTCTGCTCCGGCGGTGCGGGCTTGTGCACCTGCACTGCTTCCTTTTCGACCTCGTCTTCGTCGAGAGGCTCGGCGTGCTCGTCGGACACCACCGATCCCCCGCCGGTGGCCGCGAAGCCTTTCTTGAATTCCTTGATCGCGTCGACCAGCTTCTTCTCGGTCTCTTCGCCGAGCTTCTGCGATTCCTTGATGGAGGACAGGATGCCGTCCTCGGCCCCCCGGATGTGGTCGAGGAACTCGGACTCGAAGCGATGCACGTCCTCGGCCGGAACCGAGTCGAGGTGTCCACCGGTGCCGAGGAAGATCGAAACGACCTGCTCCTCAACGGGTGACGGCCGGAACTGCGGCTGCTTGAGCAGCTCGACGAGGCGCTCGCCGCGATCCAGCTGTGCTTTCGAGGTGGCATCCAGGTCCGAGGCGAACGCCGCGAACGATTCCAACTCGCGGAACTGCGACAGGTCCAGGCGGAGACTTCCCGCAACCTCTTTCATTGCCTTGATCTGCGCTGCGCCACCGACCCGGGACACCGACACGCCGACGTTGATCGCCGGCCGGACACCCTGGTTGAACAAGTCGGACTCGAGGAACACCTGGCCGTCAGTGATCGAGATGACGTTGGTCGGGATGTAGGCCGAGATGTCGTTGGCTTTGGTCTCGATAACCGGCAGACCGGTCAACGAGCCGCCGCCGAGCTCGTCGGACAGCTTCGCGCAGCGCTCCAGCAACCGCGAGTGCAGGTAGAACACGTCACCCGGGTAGGCCTCACGACCGGGCGGGCGGCGCAGCAGAAGTGAGATGGCGCGGTAGGCCTCGGCCTGCTTGCTCAAGTCGTCAAAGACGATCAGCACGTGCTTGCCGTCGTACATCCAGTGCTGGGCAATCGCTGAACCGGTGTAGGGCGCAAGCCATTTGAACCCGGCCGAGTCGGACGCCGGCGCGGCGACGATGGTGGTGTAGTCCATCGCGCCACCTTCGTCGAGGGCACGCCGGACCGAAGCGATCGTGGTGCCCTTCTGGCCGATGGCCACGTAGACGCAGCGGACCTGCTTCTTCTCGTCGCCGCTCTCCCAGTTCTCCCGCTGGTTGAGGATGGTGTCGACGCACACCGCGGTCTTGCCGGTCTTGCGGTCGCCGATGATCAGCTGACGCTGGCCACGACCGATCGGCGTCATCGCATCGATGGCCTTGATGCCGGTCTGCAGCGGCTCGGAGACGCCTTGCCGCTGGACCACCGACGGGGCCTGGATCTCCAAGGCCCGGCGAGCGTCGGGTTTGATGTCGCCCTGACCGTCGATCGGTTCACCCAGCGGGTTGACCACGCGGCCCAGGAATGCGTCGCCGACGGGCACCGAGAGGACCTCGCCGGTGCGCTTGACCTGTTGTCCCTGTGCCAGCTTCTCGGAGTCACCGAGGATGACCGCGCCGACGCTGTGCTCGTCGAGGTTGAGCGCGACGCCGAGAACGCCGTCGGAGAACTCGAGAAGCTCTTGGGTCATCACCGATGGCAAGCCCTCGACGTGGGCGATGCCGTCTCCGGTATCGATGACGGTTCCCACCTCTTCTTTGGTGGTATCGGAGCTGAAGGAGCTTACGTACTCCTCGATCGCGCCCTGAATGTCGTCAGCCGAGATTGTCAACTCTGCCATGGCTTTTCGTTCTTCCTGCTCGTCGATGGTGATCGTCGGTAGTGGGTCAGTCAGGCAACTGGGCTTGGGCCGCGGCGAGTTGCGACGAAAGCGTGCCGTCGATGATCTCGTCGCCAACCGAAATTGCGAGCCCGCCGAGCAGCTCTGGGTCGATGGAAACTTGCGCTGTGACCGGATGGCCGTAGATCCGGCTCAGCACCTCGGTGACGCGGGTGTGCTGGGCATCGCTGAGTTCGGCTGCTGCGCGTACCTGCGCGACGACCTCGCCGCGTCGGGCCACCGCTACTTCGGCCAGGCTCTGCACGGCCGCTTCGGCCGGCTGTCCGCGGAGCAACTCAACGGTCTTGGCGAGCAGTTCAGTCGTGATCGCGTTGGCGCCGGCACCCGCGCTGGTAAGGACGTTGCGCAGCAACCGAACTCGCGCTTCCGCGTCGACCTCGTAATTGCCGAGCAAGATGGCGAGGCGCGGCTGCGAATCCAGAATTCGTGAGAACCGGAACAGCTGATCTTCGACCTCGTCGACCTTGCCGGCCTTCTCGGCGCGGATCAGCAGGGCTTGCCGTGCTGATAGTTCGACGGCGTCAACGAGATCGTTTTCGGCCGACCAGCGTTCGGCGACTGCGGCTTTGAGGACATCAAGAGCGGGCTGACCGATCTTGCCCGACAGCAGTCGCTCGACCAGCTGAACTCGCGGCGCCGAGTCCTCGGAGGGCTGAGTCAGGTAGCGGGCGACCACGCCTTCACGAATCAGCAGCGCGGCGGCCGATGTCAGATCGTCGGCAAGCGTCGACAACCCGTCGTCATCGAGTCCGTCCGCGATCCCGTCTAATTTTTCCAGCAGACCCGTCAGTGCTTGCCGGCTGGCTGAACGCATCTTTGTCGCGACGGGATACTGGACGTCGGCCGTCGAAGTCGACATCTCCTCGAGATCGTCCAGGAACTTGTCGACCGTCGCGGACTGTTGGCCTGGTTCGGCGACATAGCCGCGCACCAGATCGCTTGCCTGCCGCACGGATTCGGCGCCAACGTCTTGGCGCAGCTGACGAACCAGCTGCGAACGCAGCAGCTCCGCCTGCCTGGCACCTTGCTGCTTGATCCGCTCCGCGTCGCTCTCGGCCTGCTCGCGCAACTGCTCACCGATGCGCTTCGCATCGGACTGCGCCTCTTCGGTCAGACGCCGTGCTTCCGCGCTGGCGTCTTCTTTCGCCTTGGTGTGGGCCCGACTGGCTTCCGCCAGCCGATCGGCGGCGGCCGACGAGTCCGCCAACTGCTGGCGCACCGTGTTCTGCTGGTCCGTCATCAGCTTGCGCACCGGCGGCACGACGTAACGCCAGATCAGCCACACGATGACGGCGAACCCGACGAGCTGTCCGATAAATGTCGACATGGTGTGTCTAACGCCCCGATCCCGTAGCCGAGACTGAGGTGGTCACCTCGACGCCGAGGATGCGGCTCGCCAACGTCGTGGAGAGGGCCCCCACCCGTGTCCGAAGTTCCGCCGCCACAGCGTCGCCCTCCCCCTTGAGTTGCTCGGCAGCATCCTGGAGTGTCGAGGAGACCTGCTCCTCGGCGTGTCCACGCTTTTCGTCGACGACCTTGCGGCCCTCTGCCCGAGCCTCGTCGCGAGCCGCCGATGCCGCGACCCGAGCGGAGGACATCGCCTTCTCGTAGTCTTCCTCGGCAGCGGCGAATTGCTCGGCCGATTTCTTGTTGTCAGCAGCCGTTTTGGTGATCATGTTGTCGCGCTCTTTGAGCACCTTCGAGATCGGCGGAACCACGAAGGTGCCGATAACGCCGAGCACGGTCAAAAAGATGAACAGCTCGACGAAGAAGGTGGCGTTGGGCACCAGAAAGTTGCCCTCCGCCTGGCTACTAGCAGCCAGCACTAACGCGTTCATGTCACCCATATCTGCGGACTACTTGGGGGAAATTGGCGCGGCGAAGACGAACAGCGCCATGAAGGCCAAGTTGATGAAGTAGGCGGCCTCGACCAGACCCACCGTGATGAAGAACGGTGTGAACAGCCGACCCTGCGCTTCAGGCTGCCGGGCGATACCGGAGATCAGCGCGTTACCCGCGACGCCGTCACCAATGCCGGCACCGATTGCGCCGCCGGCCAAGATCAGTCCGCCGCCGATGTAGGCGCCGAGACCGAGAAGATTCGCGTCTGCCATTTCTTATCCTCCTTGATAACTGGTAGCCGTGTACCAGGTCTGTAATTGCGGTGCGTGGACGGATCTAGTGGTGTTCGTCTTCGAGCTCCATCGATTGGCTGAAGTAAAGGATCGTCAGCAGCGCGAAGATGAATGCCTGAATCGCACCGACGAACAAGTCGAAGGTTTTCCAGATCGCGTTGGGAGCCCACAAGATGTACGGCGGGAACAGCGCAATCAGCGAGACCAGAATGCCACCCGCGAAAATGTTGCCAAAGAGTCGGAGTGACAACGAGATCGGCTTGGCGAGCTCTTCCACCAGGTTGATCGGCGCAAGCACGGCGACGTGACCCTTGAGCACCTTGAGCGGGTGCCCGATGATGCCACGGCGCCAGACTCCCGCCGCGTGGTAGCAGACGAAGACGAAGAGGGCCAACGCGAGCACATAGTTGATATCGGCCGCCGCCGATGACAGCAGTTCGGTGCTCTTCCCGTTCTCGCTGTACTGCAGTGGCAGCACCGACAACCAGTTGGAGATCAGAATGTAGATGAACAGCGTGACGGCGAGCGGCAGCACGAAGGGCGCGATGCGCATGCCGATCGCGCTCTCGATCTGGTCGCGCATCTGCACGGTGATCGCTTCGAAGAACAACTGCACACCGCCGGGAACACCGGAAGATGTGACCTTGGCGCGCAGCAGGAACGCCAGCCCGATCACGATCAGGGCAGCGATCGCCGATGACTCCACGGTATCGATGTTGATGGTGTAGCCGAACCATTGAGCAGTGTGGTGCTGGCCGACCTCGATCGCGCCCTCGGCCAGAAACGCCTCAGTCATCGCTGTTTTCTGTCCCTTCGATCGCGTCAGCAGTACCACTGCGCAACTTCTTCCAAACCGGCAGAGCGGTCGAGAACACCAGCAGCACCTGGAAGAGCGCGAGCCCGAAGAGCACGCCCAGCCCGGTCGGCCGGAACAGGTATGCAATAGCCAGTCCGACCACGGTGATAAACATCAATCGGGTTGCTGAGTTCAGCGCCATCTTCTTCTTCAACGGGTGCGCATCCGCGGTGATCGATGCCACCGAGCGCTGTACGCCGAGCGCGTTGAGCAAACCCAGCAACAGCCCCACACCGAAGAACATGCCGAACTTCGGGGAGCCGAGTAACACGGCGATTGCGACGGCGGCGACAGTCAGCCCCAGCGAGATGGCGAACAAGCGAAAAGGCCGGAATGCAACGGAGGGGAACACCAACGGCGCGTCTTGCGCTGGTGTAGTCACTGCAGCACCTCAGTCCTCGTTCGGGGGGAGTTGCCTTGTTGCTCGTTGCGTGGCCCGTTGAGCGTATCGGAGCGCTTTTGCCGCACTCGCATCACCCAAGGGACTGCTCCCCTTTGTCGGTCGTCTGTCGGCAGGATCGGAGCTGAATCCGACTGCCGGTGGCCGGCAACCCGTGAGGTAATTCGGGTTCTACCAGCACCGTACCACATTGACGGGGAGCCTACTACTCATCGTCGTAGACATCTTCACTGCGTCGCAAAAGCGGAATCAGCGTCGCGAAAATCGCGATCGCGATCGCGCCCAACATGACCGCAGCGGTGTCTCGCGGATTGAAGAAAATCGTGCTTGCCGTGCCGAAGGCGACGATGCCGACCCACAAATAAATGATCAGCACGACTCGCCGATGCGAATGACCGATCTGCAGCAGTCGGTGGTGCAGATGCATCTTGTCGGGGCTGAATGCGCTTTGGCCGGCCCGGGTCCGGCGCACGATCGCCAGCAGCAGGTCGAGCATCGGCACGAACATGACCGCCACGACCAAGAGGAACGGCGACAGCAGAGCAAACACATCGCGGGCGCCGTAGGCGTTCTGCGAAATGGGCCCCGCAGCGGTTGTCGAGGCCGCAGCCAGCATGAGGCCGATCAGCATCGAACCGG
>CBAAAS010000121.1:0-7517 GCA_964658855.1 uncultured Mycobacterium sp. | reverse complement strand
GACGAGTTTCCCGTCCACCAGATTCCGCAGCCGATCGCGTGGCCGGGGTCGAGCGACCGAAACTTCTACGATCGCAACTACTTCAACGCCCACGATCGCACCGGCAATGTCTTCCTCATCACGGGACTGGGCTACTATCCGAACCTGGGCGTGAAAGATGCGTTCGTGCTGATCGCTAGCCGCCGTCCGGACGACACTGGCCCTCATGCGAGTACCCATGTGGCGGTTAATCTTTCGGACGCCATCGATCAGGATCGACTCAACCCTCACGTCAACGGTTACCGCATCGAGGTGGTCGAACCGCTGCGCACGATCCGGGTGATTCTGGAAGAGACCGACGGCGTTGCCGTCGACATCACCTGGGAGGGCGTCTGTGACGCCGTATTGGAACAGCAGCATCAACTGCGCAGCGGCACGCGGGCCACGATCGACACCTGCCGCTTCGCTCAGGTCGGTCGATGGAACGGCACGATCGTCGTCGACGGCACGGTGACCTCCGTCGACCCCGACACCTGGGTCGGCACACGTGACCGGTCATGGGGAATCCGGACCAGCGGTGAGCCGGAACCGGTTGGGCGACCTGCGGATCCACCGTTCGAGGGAGTGTGGTGGACGTACGTGCCGATGACGTTCGGCGATTTCTCGATTGTGCTGATCATGCAGGAGCACCCGGACGGTTACCGCATCCTCAACGATTGCACCCGCGTCTGGCAGGGCGGGCGCATCGAGCAACTCGGCTGGCCGCACGTCGACATCCACTACCGCTCGGGCAGCCGCATCCCGGGAGGCGCGACGATCACGACCACTACCCGTGACGGCACTCCCGTGCGTTTTGACATCGAATCCAAACTGGCAGTACCGATTCACATCGGTGGCGGCTACGCGCCGAACAAGGATTGGCTGCACGGTACGTGGCAGGGCGAGAACTTCACGCAGCGAGTCACCTACGACATGACCGATCCCGCAGTCGTGGGGATGGCCATGTTCGGGGTGAACGATCACGTCGGTCGGGCCATATGCCGTGAGGGTGACCGCGAACCCATAGAGGGCTGGGGACTGTTCGAACACGGCGCATTCGGACGCCATGACCCGTCCGGGTTCACCGACTGGTTCGGCGTCGCGCCCTAATAGCTGTTACTTCAATGTGAAACCCGGGTAACCACTCTCGGCGACGCGGGCGCATTTCTGGGCATACGGCGGAAATCCTAACAGTGGCATAAATACTCGCGGCTTCCCGGGAACGTTGGCGCCCAGATACCAGGAGTTGCATGACGGAAACAGTGTCTTGCCCGCGACGGCATTGACGTGCGCCACCCAGTCATTAGCGGCGTCATGTTGGGCTTCGACAGTGCGCCGGCCGGTTCCGCGGAGATGCGCTATCGCGTCCGCGATCCAATCGATGTGGTGTTCAGCAGATACCACCATATTGATCAGCACTGACGGGCTGCCCGGACCGGAGACGATGAACATGTTCGGGAATCGAGGTACCGCGAGGCCGAGGTAGCTGACCGGGCCGGCCGTCCATTGATCCTGCAGAGTAACGCCTTCGGCTCCGGCGATGTCGATGCGCATCAGTGAACCTGTCATCGCGTCGAAGCCTGTCGCCATGATCAACGCATCCAGACGGTAGTGCTCGCTGCCGGCGATCAGTCCGTCGGAGGTGATGCGCCGCACCGGATTCGATCCGATGTCGACCAGGTGTACGTTCGGCCGGTTGTAAGTCTGGTAGTACCCGGTGTCGATGGATAATCGCTTACAGCTGATCAACTGGCGCGGGCTCAGCCGCTCCGCGGTCTCGGGGTCACGCACGATGCCGCGGATCTTCGCCCTCACGAAGTCGGCCAGGAATTCGTTTGCGCGGGGATCGAGCATGGTGTCGGCGAAAGCGGTGGAGACGGAGAACCCGCCGTGCTGCCAAGCGGTTTCAGCTGCGCGTCGTGCGTCTTCGGGGCTCAGTGACATCACCGGGACGTGCGGTCCGGGCAGGTCTGCGCCGAGTGCACCCAGCATCCGGCGCTGGCGATGCCGGAACCCGGCATAGTCGGCCTTGATCTTCGACGCCTCGTCAGGATCCATCGGACGGTTGTGGGCCGGCACGGTGTAGCTGGCGGTCCGCTGAAAGACCGTCAGCGTCTCCGCCACCTCGGCGACCAGTGGAATGAGTTGTATCCCAGAGGATCCGGTTCCGATCACCGCGACGCGCAGGCCGGCGAAGTCGGGTTCCTCCTGCGGCCATTGGCCGGTGTGCAGTATCGGTCCGTTGAAGTGGTCGAGGCCGGGGATATCGGGGATAGCCGCGGTGGAGAGTGGGCCGGTGGCCATCACCAGGAATTGACCGGTGAGGGTCTTTCCGCTGTCGGTGTGTACTCGCCACCGTCCGTCTGATTCTTCCCATCGCGCCGCGGTGACCCGGGTGTTCATGCGGATGTCGCGGCGGAGGTCGAAACGGTCGGCGACATGGGCGATGTAGCGCTGGATCTCGGGTTGGCCGGCGAAGCGTTCGGTCCACTCCCATTCCTGCTGGAGTTCCTCGGAGAAGCTATACGAGTACTCCATGCTCTCCACGTCGCAGCGCGCACCGGGGTATCGATTCCAGTACCAAGTGCCGCCGACGTCGCCGCCAGCCTCGAGTACCACTGTCCGCAGCCCGGCTTTCCGAAATCGGTAGGCGCCGTACACCCCTGCGAATCCGGCGCCGACAACGACGACGTCGAAGGCGTCGTCGTTGCTCACGTCATAATCTTCCATCGGTCATCGACCCGCGCCGTACACCGATGTCGGCTTTAGGTAGGAATCGAGGCCCTCGCGCCCCAGTTCGTAACCGAGTCCGCTGGCTTTGTGCCCGCCGAACGGGGCACTCGGATCCATCGGGTAGGAGTTGATGCCGACGGTGCCTGTGTCGATGCGGTAGGCGACCTGAAGCGCTCGGTCGTGGTCGGCGCTCCACACGGTGCCGGCCAGTCCGTAGTCGGAGTCGTTGGCCAGCGCTACCGCGACGTCGTCGCCACCGTCGTACGCCATCACCGCGACGACCGGTCCAAAGATCTCCTCGCGGGCGATCACCATCTCGGAGGTGACGTCGGTGAAGACCGTGGGTGCGACGAAGTATCCGCGGCTCTGGCCGGATTTGTCGTGGCCCCCGACGGTGACGTGTGCCCCGGCGGAAATGCCGCCGGCGATGTATTCCTCGATGCGTTCCCGCGCTTGCGCGGAGACAACCGGGCCGATGTGTGTGGTCGGTTCGAGGGGATCGCCGACCTGATATTCGGCGACGGTGTCGGTGACCGCCTCGACGATTTCGTCGTATCGGGCCTGCGGCACGAGGATTCGCGTGTTGTTGGTGCATGTCTGCCCGTTGTTGGCCATGCAGACCGAACCCAGACTGGGCAGAAAGTCATCGAGCCGCGCGTCGTCCAACAGCACTGCGGCCGACTTGCCACCCAGCTCGAGAGTGACGGGTTTGATTCCGCGACCGCATAATTCGGCGATGCGTCGTCCCGCCGCTGTCGAGCCGGTGAAGGAGACCTTGTGGATACCGGGGTGAGTGACGAGGTGTTCGCCGGCATCGCGGTCGGCAGGCACAACGTTGACGACACCGCCTGGCAGGCCGGCTTCGGCGACCGCTTCGGCGAACAGGTAGGAGCTCAGCGCGGTCTCCGGCGACGGTTTGATGACTGCGGTGCATCCGGCGGCGAGCGCGGGGGCGAGCTTGAAGTGGATGAGGCCGACCGGATAGTTCCAGGGAACAATCATTCCGACGACACCGACCGCCTGACGGTATACGAATGTGGTTCCCTTGCCACGGGTTTCGGGTTCATCGAGAGTTCGAGCCAGATCGGCGAAGTACCGCAGAAACGCCGCCGGACCGAATGCGTTGGCCCGGACCGCGGTCTGCAATGGGGTGCCGACTTCTTGAGCGATCAGCATGCCCAGTTCCTCGGCACGCTTCTCGAGGGCGACGGCCAGATCGTTCATGAACGCTGCTCGTTGCCGAGTGTCCAATGCGCGCCACAGAGGGAGCGCGTCGCCGGCGGCGGCGACGGCCACGTCGACGTCGGCCGCAGTGCCCCGCGGTGAGCGTCCGATCTCTTCCTCGGTAGTCGATGACAACGATACGAAGCTCTCCGACCCCCGCGGCGCCACCCAGTGCCCGCCGATGTAGAACTGCGTTCGGTTCACGGCTAACTCTTTCCGATCAGTTATCAGTTGAAGGTGATGACACCGCGGATGTTTCGCCCGGAGCGCATGTCGTCGATCGCTTCGTTGATGTCATCGAGGTCATATTCGCGCGTGACGAGTTCGTCGAGTTTGAGGTCGCCACTGCGGTACAGGCCGAGAAGCCGCGGGATGGCCGTGCGTGGATTGAG
Source organism: uncultured Mycobacterium sp. (assembly GCA_964658855.1). Taxonomy (GTDB): domain Bacteria; phylum Actinomycetota; class Actinomycetes; order Mycobacteriales; family Mycobacteriaceae; genus Mycobacterium. Next base: position 3,150 of record CBAAAS010000121.1, on the reverse strand, counting down.
ACAGCCGTACAGGGTGCCGCGCAGCTGCTTGCTGTACGTCACAACCTCCAGCATGTTGATCGGGACGTGCGTCTCTCGGCGCGGAGTGACGCCGACGCATACACACACACCGCCCTTGCGCGTGAGGGTGATTGCCTCGCCGATTGTCTCGACGTGCAGGACGCCGGGACTGACGATGACACGGTCGGCCATCACCCCTCGGGTGAGGTTGCGTACCAGGTCGACCGCGGCGAGCGCGGACACCGCGGAGTGGGTGGCGCCGAGAGACTTGCTCCGCTCGCGTTTGAAATCCACCGGGTCGACCGCGACGATGTGGCGGGCACCGGCTGCGCGCGCACCTTGAACGGCGCTCATCCCCACACCCCCCACCCCGATCACGACAACGGTGTCACCCGGTGAGGTCTCGGCACGCTCGACTGCGCTGCCCCATCCGGTCGCTACTCCGCACGACACCAATGATGCGGCGGCGAAAGATACGTCCGCGTCGATCTTGATCAGGGAGTCGGTCGCGGCCACGAGGTACTCACTGAACGTACCCAGCTGCATCATCGCGGAGAGATGTGCGCCGTCGAGGTGCCGCCGGGGCGTGCCGTCGGTCACCATGGTGGTGCTCATCAATTGCGAACCGCGGTCACAGAGGTAGCTGGCTCCGTCGATGCAGAATCGGCACCGTCCGCAGGCCGGAATGAAAGACATCGCGACGCGATCGCCGACAGCGAGATCGGCGACACCGGGACCGACTGCCTCCACGACACCGGCGCCTTCGTGGCCGCCAAGTAACGGGAACGGGCCGATATGAGAATGGCCCGGCGGCGGGTCGGCCAACGTATCACCGGTGGCGTAGTGGTCATCGGAGTGACAGACCCCCGCAACCTCCATGCGCACCAACGCTTCACCGGCGCGCGGCGGGTCCAGGTCGATCTCGCTGATCTGCCACTCTTGCCCTACCCCGTGCAGGATCGCTGCGCGACATTTCACGGGCCGCCGACCAGATTGTTCCGCACCGGTGCGCCTCCCTGGGGTTCAGATCATTGCGCCGAACGAGGCCGACATTACATTACGGATTCCGTAAGTAATAGTATCCGGCTACCCTCCTGGCGTCCGTCGGTCGGCCCGTCTACGAACTGAAAGATCTCGCACGCAACCTCGTTCGGACATTCCAGTTGCAGCAAGTGTCCCACTGCATCGACCTTCACCATCTGTCCGATTGACAACGGAATTCTGCCCATTCTTTCGGTCCGCCGGTGGTTCGATGAATTCCTCATCGGAATCGAGCCAGCGGGAGCAGGGCGTGAGCCTGAAACGTCTCAACGGGATGGACGCGATGCTGTTGTACAGCGAAACGCCCGACCTCCACACCCATACGCTCAAGGTGGCTGTCATCGACGCCTCCACACTGGACGGGAAGTTCGATTTCGCCCGATTTCGGCAGACCGTCGCCGAGCGCATGCATCTCCTGGATCCGCTGCGATATCAACTCGTCGATGTACCGCTGCGATTGCACCGGCCGATGTGGCTCCAGAACTGCGAAGTCGACCTCGACTATCACCTCCGCCGCGTACACGTCCCCTTCCCCGGAGGACGTCGGGAACTCGACGAGGTGATCGGGCGGATCGCCAGCACACCCCTGGACCGCACACGTCCACTGTGGGAGTTTCACTTTGCCGAGGACATGAGCAACAACAGATTCGCGTTGATCGGAAAGTTGCACCACGCCCTGGCCGACGGAGTCGCCTCGTCCAACCTCCTTGCCCGCCTGCTCGACTTAGACCAGAATGACCCCGACACCGACCCCGGTGCGCCGTCCGAGCAACCATCTAAGGCGACTCTGCTGCGCGCCGCGGCCCGTGACCACATCCCCAGCGTGGCAGCGCTGCCGGCCCTTATCTCCGACGCCAGCCGAGGCCTGCGCCGGCTTCACCGGAGGTCACGCTCCGGACCTGAGCCTGAACACGCTGACCTGGCCAAGGCGTTCCACGTACCGAAGACATTTCTCAACCACAAGGTGTCACCGGTCCGCACCTACGCGACGACCACGGTGTCACTACGCGACGTCAAGGACACGGCACGGCATCTGTCGGTCACTTTCAACCACGTCGTGCTCGCTGTGGTAGCCGGTGCATTGCGCGAGCTAATGCTGGCCTACGACGGGTCGGCGGACCGTCCCGTCCTGGCCTCGGTACCGATCAGTACGGGCGGCTCCGCTGACCGGATCACCGGCAACGAGATCAGCGGACTGTTCGTCTCGCTGCCCGTTCACGTCGACGATGCGTTGGAACGGGTGCGCCTCACCGCGCTGGCCGCCACCCGCGCCAGAGAAAGTCACACCCTGTTCGGCCCGGACCTGATGGGACGAATGATGAGCTACCTGCCACCCGCGTTCGCGCCGGCGATGTTCGCCTGGCAGGGCCGACGGGCGCGCACCAACAGTTTTCAGAACGTCGCAGTGTCCAATGTTCCAGGTCCCCGTCGTCAGGGCCACGTCGGCGGCGCACCGGTCACCGAGCTGTACGGGGTTGGCGTGCTCTCCCCCGGAAGCGCGGTCAACATCACGGTGTGGAGCTATGTCGACCAAGTCAACATCTCGGTGCTCTCCGACGACCAAACCTTCCGAGACGTGCACGAGCTGACCGATGCGCTCATCCGTAGCTTCGGCGAGATCCGTTCTGCGGCTGGACTTTCCGAAATAGCCGCTGTCCCGACGGCGATGCCACTGACACGCCCTACGACCTAGCGGCGATCGGATCCCCGTGTCATCCGAGCAACGGGAAGCGCCGCTCTCGGGCCAGTTCGGCGAGTGCCGCCTGCATCACCGCGCGTACCCGAGCATCGACGGCGTCGCGATCGGGGTGCGGGCCGAACTCGGCGATCGGGTCGATCGGTTCGCATACCTTGGTCACGATCTTGGCCGGCAGTGGAAAGTTCGGCGGGAAGAACAGGCTAAGCCCGAACGGGAATCCGATGCTGACCGGCAAGATCTGCATGCGCAGCATCCGCTCGAGACCCAGTTTCTCGGCCAGTCGATTGCCGCGGGTGAGGAACAACTGGGTTTCCTGGCCGCCGATGGACACCATCGGCACGATGGGCACTCCGGTTTCGATCGCGGTGCGCACATACCCTGTGCGGCCGTTGAAGTCGACGACCGCCGAC
>CBAAAS010000120.1:0-7550 GCA_964658855.1 uncultured Mycobacterium sp. | reverse complement strand
ATGACGATCTGCTTGTTGGCGTTGTGCAGCGTATTGAAGGTGTGGAAGAACTCTTCCTGGATACCTTCTTTGCCTTCGATGAACTGGATGTCATCGACCAGCAGCACGTCGACGTCGCGATAGCTGCGCTTGAACGCCACCTTGCGATCGTCACGCAGTGAGTTGATGAAGTCGTTGGTGAACTCTTCGGTCGAGACGTACTTCACCCGCATCCCGGGGAAGAGCCGCTGGGCGTAGTTGCCGGCGGCATGCAGTAGGTGAGTCTTACCCAGACCGGACTCGCCCCAGATGAAGAGTGGGTTGTAGGCCCGGGCCGGCGCTTCGGCGATTGCCAGTGCCGCGGCGTGGGCGAAGCGGTTCGATGCACCGATCACGAACGTGTCGAAGGTGTAGCGCCGGTTCAGGCTGAGGCCGGCAGCTGAGTCGGCGGCCTCGCTGTGCGGCCGCTCGGAAAAGTAGGACGGCCAACTTTGGTGTGCGCTGGCGAGAGCCTCGCCGTCTTCGTCGATCTCGTCGAGGTCATCGAGTGCTTCGTCGAACGCAGCGTTGGAACGATCGCCGTCTTCGTCGGAGGTCAATGGTGAGATACGAACACCAAGCTCGATCGGCTGACCGAGTCGGCGGCTGAGCGCGTTCGTGATCTGGGTGCGCAGATGACGTTCGATCTCGTTCTGAACGAAGCTGCTCGGCACCGAGAGGAGAGCAAATCCTTCGACGATCGTCAGCGGCTGGACCAGGTTCAGCCACGCACGTTGCTGCGGTGTCAGAGGGAGGACGTTCGGTGCGCCGTTAGGCGCGGCGTCGTCTGTAGCGAGTTCGCCATTGAGTTCCGAGACGACCGCGCTCCAGACCGTCGCGAAACTTGATCCGGGGTCATCGGTCAACGACGGCTCCCCCTGATGTGACATAAAAGTTCAACTGATAGTTCCGACGACAACTGTCCACATGGTTATCCACAGGTGTGGACAGGACAGCGACCGACGTGCCGCAACTTACCCCCGACGGCTCGCGGGATCGGCGCTCGAGACAGCCAGTGAAACTCAGCCGGCTAGGAGACCGATCTGCCATCCTCGCTTCGTTGTCTGGCGCCGTTTCAGTGTGAAACAGCACCGCCCGAAGCTAACAGTTTTCCTGGCTCGCGCCAACCGTTCTGCAACATTGGAGAACGGTGTGCAGAAGATTTCTCCGGGCGCCGGGGGCGGGTGTGACGGCAGTTAAAGTTTGGCCCCGATGGACCGGCGTCCAGGTGTGGTTTGACCGGGGGAACACTGGTCAGTACCCTCATACAGTCGCCCGAAAGTAGGCGATACGGCTGCGATCCGAGCACTGAGCCCGGAGGCCGCGCCGGTTACCAGCGAAGTACAAAGCCTATCGAGGCGTCGTGGGGGAGAGCGTGACCCACCGGCATGGGAAACCGTGTCGAGCACGATGCCCAGATGCAGCAAGGAGAGAGTCGTGGCAAAGGGCAAGCGGACCTTCCAGCCGAATAACCGGCGCCGTGCCCGCGTGCACGGTTTCCGGCTGCGGATGCGAACCAGGGCCGGCCGGGCGATTGTGTCGAACCGGCGTGGCAAGGGCCGTCGCTCGCTGACTGCCTGACCCTTCAAATCCGGTGTGACGGCGGTGCTTTCCGCGCGTAACCGCATGACGCGGTCGACCGATTTCGATGCGACGGTCAAGCATGGAAAGAGAACCGTCCAACCGGACATGGTCATCTATATGCGGCATGCCATCGGCGATCCCAAACTCGGACTGATTGTCTCGCGATCGGTCGGGTCCGCCGTGCAACGGCACGGACTCTCCCGTCGGCTGCGCCATGTCGCCCGCGATGTGATGGCAGATTTGAATAACTCGGAGCACGTGGTGATCCGTGCCCTACCCAGTAGTCGCGGTGTCGCGTCGTCCCGTTTGGGTGAGGAACTGCGAGCAGGCTTGCGGCGCATCGAGGCTGCGAGATCGAAGCGGTGAGCGTCGTGACGGCACGGCTGCGGGCCGCTGAGTTCGGCGCCGCGCGTGGTGTGATTTTCGTGATCCAGCTCTACCGCCACATGGTGTCGCCACTGCGACTGCCGACGTGCCGGTTCACCCCGACCTGCAGTCAGTACGCGGTCGACGCGCTCGCTGAATTCGGGTTGGTGCGGGGAAGTTATTTGGCAGCAGTCCGGCTGGCGAAGTGCGGTCCGTGGCATCGGGGAGGATGGGACCCGGTACCGGAGCGCCGAGGAGCCCGGGCCCAAGACTGGGACACCCCAGCAACGCTAGGGGAGAGTGATTCTGTTGTCGTTTGATCCGTTCAGCCTTGACTATTTCTATTACCCGGTCTCGGCGATCATGTGGCTTTGGTACAAGGCGTTCTCCGCTGTCCCTGGGCTGGGTCCCAAGAACTTCGTCACGTGGACGCTGGCGGTGATGTTCTTGGTCTTCACCCTGCGCGCGATCCTGTACAGCCCGTTCGTCCGCCAGATCCGCACCACCCGCCAGATGCAAGAGCTGCAACCACAGATCAAGGCGCTGCAGAAGAAGTACGGCAAGGACCGCCAGCGCATGGCGTTGGAGATGCAGAAGCTGCAGAAAGAGCACGGGTTCAACCCGATCCTCGGCTGCCTGCCGATGCTGGTTCAGGTGCCGGTGTTCCTGGGGCTGTATCACGTGTTGCGTTGCTTCAACCGGACCTCGAGCGGGATTGGGCAGCTGGGTCTTTCGCCCGAGCGTAACCGCTCGTTGGGTAACTACGTCTTCAGCGCCACCGACGTCGGCCACTTCCTGGACGCCAACCTGTTCGGTGCTCCGCTGGGCGCCAGCATGACGCAGCGCGGCGCGAGCCTCCAGGCGTTCCAGGGTTTCGACTTCAGTCGGCCGGCCGTTGCGGCCGTCGGTGTGCCGGTGATGATTCTGGCCGGCATCGCCACCTACTTCAACAGCCGCGCATCGGTGGCCCGCCAGAGCGTGGAGGCCGCGGCGAACCCGCAGACCGCGATGATGAACAAATTGGCGCTGTACGTCTTCCCGCTCGGCGTGGTGGTCGGTGGACCGTTCCTGCCCCTGGCGATCATCTTCTACTGGTTCGCGAACAACATCTGGACCTTCGGCCAGCAGCACTACGTGTTCGGGATGATCGAGCGCGAAGAAGAGGAAGCCAAGGCCGAGGCACTCGAGCGCCGGGCAGCCAACGCTCCGGCGCCGGGGGCCAAACCAAAACGTTCAGCGGCCAAGACGACGGCCGCGGGCAACGGCACGGGCGATGTCCCGGACGCCGTAACCCCGAAGCCCGACGCCGATGCGGGTAACCGCGCGCCGCGACCGGGAGTCAAGCCGAAGAAGCGCGGGCGCTGACAGACACCACCACCGTCCGGCGTCACACCGGACACGACACTTCACCGGGCGAAGCCCGGGCACGGTAAGGAAGGCAGGCAAGACATGACAGATATCGACCAAGCAACCAACGGACAAGAAGCGCCGACGGCTGACGAGTTGGAAGGTGCCGCAGACGACACCGCTTCAACCCAGGCCGAGACCGACGGCGCCACCGAGGGAGAGGGCGATCAGGAAGACCGGTTGGTCGCCGAGGGGGAGATCGCCGGCGACTACTTGGAGGAGCTGCTCGACCTCCTGGACTTCGACGGCGACATCGACCTGGACGTCGAAGGTAGCCGGGCCATCGTGAGCATTGACGGCAGCGACGACTTGTCCAAGTTGGTCGGCCGCAAGGGCGAGGTGCTCGATGCACTGCAGGAGTTGACCCGGTTGGCCGTGCACCAGAAGACCGGCGTGCGCAGCCGGCTGATGCTGGACATCGCCGGCTGGCGTCTCGGCCGCCGCGAGGAACTGGCCGCGTTGGGCGACAAGGTGGCCAAGCGAGTGCTGGAAAGCGGCGAACGCGAAGAACTCGCACCGATGACGCCGTTTGAGCGCAAGATCGTGCATGACGCCGTAGCTGCGGTCGACGGAGTGCACAGCGAGAGCGAAGGCGTCGAGCCCGGCCGCCGCGTCGTCGTCCTGGTCGACTGAAACAGCCAACGAGTTACAGCCATGTAGTTCGAACGCGCGGTGCCGGCGGGTGCGGACGGGAGGAATGTTTCACGTGAAACATGCCGATTCCCATGACCGCGCGGCACCGCTCGTGCCGCCCGCGCCGGACGCCGCGGCGCGCATCTTCGGCGACCGGATCGGTCTCGCCGAGCGGTACGCGGAGTTGCTTGCGACCGCCGGCGTGGAGTGGGGCCTACTGGGTCCGCGCGAAGTCGAGCGCATCTGGGACCGCCACCTGTTGAACTGCGCGGTGGTCGCAGACCTCGTCGAGGACGGCGACCGGATCGTCGACATCGGCAGCGGGGCAGGACTCCCGGGGCTGCCGATGGTTATCGCCAAACCGGACCTGCGCGTGGTCCTCGTCGAGTCGCTGCTGCGCCGCACCGAATTCCTTCAGATGGTCATCGACGAGCTCGGGCTTGACGCCGAGGTGGTCCGGGGCCGCGCCGAAGATGCCGAGGTTCGTCAGACGGCCGGCGGCTCCGATGCAGTCACGTCGAGGGCGGTGGCGTCGCTGGACAAGCTCACCCGCTGGAGCCTGCCGCTGCTGCGTCCGGGCGGTCAGTTGCTCGCGATCAAGGGGGAGCGGGCGCCCGCCGAGGTGCTCGAGCACCGGCGTGTGATGGCGAAGTTAGGCGCCGCGGATGCCAGGGTGGTGGAATGTGGCGTGAGCTTTTTGTCCCCGCCGACAACGGTGGTGGTGGCTCGACGGGAGAAGCCGGAACGGGTCCGGAATTCCTCGCGTCGACGATCGAGCAGGGAGAGCCTATGAGCGCACCGCATGACTCGTTCGGTCCCGTAAGCGGGAAGCATGTTTCACGTGAAACATCGGAATTCGATACGCCGATCGGCGCCGCGGCCGAGCGCGCGATGCAGGTGCTCTCCAAGTCCCACATACCACTGAGCCGCCCAAGCCACCGTCGGCTGTTCACCATCGCCAACCAGAAGGGCGGCGTCGGCAAGACCACCACCGCGGTGAACCTGGCGGCGGCACTGGCCGTCCAAGGACTCAAGACGCTCGTGATCGATTTGGATCCGCAGGGCAACGCGAGCACCGCGCTGGGCATCACCGACCGGCATTCCGGGACGCCGTCGTCCTACGAGGTACTCCTCGGCGAGATCCCGCTGAAGGAAGCGACGCGGAAGAGTCCGTACAGCGACCGACTTTTCTGCGTGCCCTCGACGATCGACCTGGCCGGTGCCGAGATCGAGTTGGTCAGCATGGTGGCCCGCGAAAACCGGTTGCGCACCGCGCTCGCCGAACTCGATGAGCTCGATCCTGAAGCCCCGTTCGACTACGTCTTCATCGACTGCCCGCCGTCGCTGGGGCTGCTGACCATCAACGCGTTGGTTGCGGCGCCGGAGGTATTGATCCCGATCCAGTGCGAGTACTACGCGTTGGAGGGGGTGTCTCAATTGATGAACAACATCGAGATGGTGAAGGCGCATCTGAACCCCGGTCTCGACGTCAGCACCGTCATCCTGACCATGTACGACGGCCGGACGAAGTTGGCCGACCAGGTCGCCGACGAAGTCCGCCGCTTCTTCGGGCCCAAGGTCTTGAAGACCGTCATCCCGCGCAGCGTCAAGGTTTCCGAAGCGCCCGGTTACAGCATGACGATCATCGAATACGATCCCGGTTCACGTGGCGCGATGAGCTACCTCGACGCCAGCCGCGAACTTGCCGAGCGCGGCAGTAGACCAGCACCCGATAGAGGGGAATCACGATGAGCCAACCGACGCGTAGAAAGGGTGGCCTCGGGCGAGGCCTCGCTTCCCTGATTCCCACCGGGCCGGCCGAGGGGGAGACCGACTCGGCTCCACTCGGTGGTCCGCGGATCGGTGCCGCCGCCGCCGACATTTTGATGGGCGGTCCACCGGCGCCGCCGACGGGCGCGGTATACCGCGAAATCGACCCGACCCAGATCGAGCCGAACCCGCGGCAGCCGCGGCAGGTTTTCGACGACGAGGCGCTCACGGAACTCGTGCACTCGATCCGTGAGTTCGGGCTCATGCAGCCGATCGTGGTCCGGCCGCTCAACCGGACAAGCGGCCCCCGCTACCAACTCGTCATGGGGGAGCGACGCTGGCGCGCGGCTCAGACGGCCGGCCTGACCGCGATCCCTGCGATCGTGCGGGAGACCGCCGAGGACAACCTGTTGCGCGATGCCCTCTTGGAGAACATCCACCGGGCCCAGTTGAATCCGTTGGAAGAGGCGGCGGCGTACCAGCAGTTGCTGGAGGAATTCGACGTCACCCACGACGAGCTCGCCACCCGGATCGGTCGATCGCGACCTTTGATCTCCAACATGATCCGGCTGCTGCGCCTGCCGATCCCCGTGCAGCGGCGGGTCGCGGCCGGCGTCCTATCGGCCGGTCACGCCCGGGCACTGCTGTCACTCGAGGCCGGAGCCGAAGCGCAGGAGGCGCTCGCGGCGCGGATCATCGCGGAGGGATTGTCGGTCCGCGCGACCGAAGAGGCGGTGACACTGGCCAACCGCGCCGGGCCGATCCAGCCACCGGCACCGCGGCGCAAGCCGATCCAGATGCCCGGCCTCCAAGATGTGGCCGAGCAGCTCTCCGGCGCGTTCGACACCCGCGTCACGGTCAGCCTGGGTAAGCGCAAAGGCAAGATCGTGGTCGAGTTCGGCTCGGTGGAGGATTTGCAGCGCATTGTCGGGTTGATGAACTCGTCGAAGCGCTGACCGACCATACCGGCCCGTTACGTCACTGTGACATTCTGCCCGATTCAGCCGGACTGACATGCCGAAAAAAGCCGAAAGCCACTGCACTGCAAGCGATTTGACCTGGGCCGGCCCGCTGGGCAGCTTCGGCGTCACGCGGGGTCCCAAAATCGCCGGCTACCCGCCGCGGCGGGGTGGGCGGACGGGTCCGGGAGGGTGTCGCGGCCGTTGGCATCGGGGTACGCTCGGCTGCGAGGTGGGGGCACCACCCGCTCGCGGGGTAGCAGGGTCGACAATGGTTTCGGCGGCCCCACCCCACGAAGGCCCAGGAGTCTAGTGTCTGCTCGAATCACACCGCTGCGCCTCGAAGCTTTCGACCAGCTTCCGAAGCACGCCCGTCGCTGCGTCTTCTGGGAAGTCGACCCGGCCACCCTCGGTGAGGGCGGGCATCTCGCCGACCCTGAATTCGAGAAAGAAGCATGGCTGTCGATGGTCATGCTCGAGTGGGGATCGTGCGCGCAAGTCGCTACGGCTGGGTTGGCCGATGGCGCCGAGGGGGAGTCGGCCTGCCTGGGCTACGCGTTCTACGCGCCGCCGCGGACCGTGCCGCGAGCGCACCGATTTCCGACCGCGCCGGTGTCGGCTGACGCGGTGCTGCTGACGTCGATGCGCGTCGAGCCCGGGCCGACTGCCGATGAGTTGCCGTACAGCCTCGTCGAGCGGGTCGTTGACGAGTTGGTCCGCCGCGGTGTGCGGGCGCTGGAAGCATTCGGCCGTACCGAGGCCGTCGCGGAGTTGGCCGGCCACGAGAGCACAGACCCCGAACTGCTGCCGGTG
>CBAAAS010000119.1:0-7555 GCA_964658855.1 uncultured Mycobacterium sp. | reverse complement strand
TACGACGAGCGTTGCCTCCCCGGGCAGCCTGACCAGTGGGCGGAGCCGGGCAAGCCGTTCGTCGGCGCGCTCACACTGGAATCACCAACGGATACCGACGATGCCGTCTTGGCGTGGATTGCGGAGGGCACCGCTCCGATTTACTTCGGCCTGGGCAGCACACCGATTTCCCCACCCGCCGAGATTGTGGACATGGTAATCGCAGCGTGCGCTCAGTTGAACGAGCGGTTGCTTATTTGCAGTGGGCCTAATGAATTATCGGAATTCGATCGTTTCGACCACGTGAAGTTCGTCGACTCGGTAAACCACGCAGCGATCCTCTCCGGCTGCCGGGCGGCGGTCCATCACGGGGGCGCAGGCACCACCGCGGCGGCCATGCGCGCAGGTGTGCCATCGCTGGTTTTGTGTCTCTGGCTCGATCAGCCGGTGTGGGGGGCGGGCATCGCGCAGCTCAAGATCGGTTCAGCGCAACACTTCTCGGACGTGACGCAGGAGTCATTGACCGACCAGTTGAGGTTGATTCTCATGCCGGATTACCAGACTCGGGCTCGCAATATTGCCGACCAGATGATTTCGCCTCACGAAAGCGCTTCTCGTGCCGCTGATCTCGTAGAGAGCTTTGCTCAATCCGCCCAGGTCACCGATTGAAGTCCCATTGCCCGTAATCTGTCGCCAGTACTTCGTCGACATCGATGTGTATGCCGCCCAGAAGCGGACCAGGATTCGACGCGCTGTTGACCACTTCTTGGTACAGCACCGCGGCGGACTCACGCTGGCCGTGGGACCACGTTCTGGTCTGCCACGCCCACAGGTGCCCCGCTGTGCTTGAATGACCGATCACTGCGTCGTTGATTGCCCAGCGGCAAGCCTGCGCGTGCCCGTAGATCCCGGTTCGCTGCGCACCTAATACCGTGTTGATTCCGCGAAACCACTTGACGGCCAGATTGTTCCAGGTGTCGACGTTGATGTCGTCGTCCACACTGAAGAAGATCGGCGCGGAATCGCTGCCCCCGGCGGCCGTATGGAGTCCTAACGCAGTGTGCGCATCAGCCACGCCCCCGTCAAAGCCGCGGGTAAAATCAGACGGCGCGTTCGGCCAGCCCGGTTTCCCGTACTGGAAGTTGCTGACGATGTGTAAACCCGCTGCGCGCAACGCGTCTGCGTACCCCCGGGTCAGGGGCTTCGCCTCGAAGTTCGCGCCCGGTCGCGACTCGGACACGTAATTCACCACCCCGGCGTATCCGGCGGCGGTGATGTCATTCGGTGCGATCCGGCGCTCGGCGAAATCGATCAGCCTGGGGTTGTCGGCAGAGGCGGTGCGGCCGTCGAGAGTGGCATCCAACGGCACCAGGCCCAGTATTGCTGCTGCAGCACCGTATTTGGCAAGTTCGCGTCGTGAAATCATCAGCCGGCCTCAGCGAGACAGGAGCGCGGTCGCACTCCAGGGTCGTTTGCCCGGGTGACGGGGATTCGGCTGTGGGCCCCACAGGGCCGGCCACATGAACATCGGCAATCGGCGAAACCGTCTGGCGGCCGCCATGAGATGTTCGGATTCGAGAACTCGCCAACCCAGATCTTCGAAATAGGCCAATCCGTTTTCGGGCGCGAAGACGAACGGCGCGTTCTGAAGCATGCCGTTCTTGTTCATCAGCCTTTTCAGGCCCGGCCCGCCGAAGTCGAACATCCACCACGCCACCTCAGGACGGTTGATCGCCTCCGAAAGTGCTTGGACATCATGGTCTTCCAGATACATCAGCAGACCCTCGGTCAACACGAGCGCCTTGCTGGCGCCATCCAGGGCGCTGTCGAAGAACGCCGTGCGAGCCACCGGGTCGGACAGGTCAACCGCGGACCGGGTCAACCGGCATCGAGGTGTTTGGTCGGCAAGCAACGCTGTCTTCTCCGCGAGTAACGGTGGCAGGTCCGCCTCGATCCACTGAAGATCAGCGGGAAGGTCCAGTCGATACGGCCGGGTATCCAGACCGGCCGCGAGATTCAGCACCCGGTCGCACCCGTTGGCGATCGCCGCGGCGATGGCGTCGTCGATGATCTTGGTGCGTGCGACCAGCCACCAGCCACTGCGGCTCGTCACCGGAGTCTTGGCAACGATCGCACGGCCCTGCTCCCCCGCCAGGCGCTCGGCGAGCGGATCACGGAACAAGGCGTCCGCCCGCGCTGACTCGGTGGCCCGATACAGCGCCGTCCACCTGGCCGTATCGGAAACGTGGGTGATCAAATGGCCGGCGTCTGACATACGTTGCGTTATAGCACTCGGCCGCTGGTGGAACCGGGGTTGGGTCGTGTACAAGGGTCTGATGGACGATCCGGGCGCCAGATCCGCCAGCCCGCTCATGTTGCGTGAGGCGATGGCCCGGCGGTTGTATCGCCGCGCGGTGATGACGGCGCAGATCACGGTTCCCGCCGTGCCCAGCATGATCGACGAGTACCTCAAGATGTGCGACAACGTCTTTGCCGCCTCAGGCGTCGACTACACCGCCGAGCAATCCGCTCAGCTCAAGTCGGTGCTTGCCGCCGAATTGTTCAAGGCGTATTCGGCGTCATCGCGTTCGAACATCGTGATCTCGTTCCATGCTCCGTTCGGCATCGGGATGAACTACCGCGTCGCAACAGAATCGGTGACACTCGGCGGCGCCTACGACGGCTGGCTCGACACTCGGGAGGGGCCGCTCTTCGGCACCGAGCCGGATGCTCGGGTGTGGGCGCTGGCCGCCGAGACAACCGATGCCGCAAGCCATCCGGTACTCGATGTCGGCGCGGGAACCGGTCGCAATGCTCTGGCTCTGGCGCGGCGCGGGCACCCGGTCGATGCGGTCGAGATGAGCCCGAAGTTCGCCGACATGATCCGGGTCGAGGCCGAGCGCGAATCCCTTCCGGTGCGCGTTCTGGCCGGCGACGTGTTCGAGACCATGGACGGAGTCCGCCGCGACTACGCGATGATCATCCTCGCCGAAGTGGTCCCCGATTTCCGCACGACGGGTGAGCTGCGCGGGATCTTTGAGCTCGCTGCCGACTGCCTGGCGCCGGGCGGACGCCTGGTGTTCAACACTTTCCTGGCGCGCGAGGGCTACACCCCCGACGTTCCGGCGCGCGAACTCGGTCAGCAGTGCAACACCATGATCTTCACCCGGGATGAATTGAGAATCGCGGCAAGCGAATTGCCGTTCGATCTTGTCAGCGACGATTCCGCCTACGAGTACGAGAAAATTCATCTGCCCGAGGGCGCCTGGCCCCCAACGAGTTGGTTCGAAGGGTGGGCCAACGGCCTCGATGTCTTCGACGTCGAGCGTCAAGACTCCCCAATAGAGTTGCGTTGGCTCGTCTACCGGAAAGCGTGAGGTTCGGCAGTTGTGGACGATGAGATCCATTTCGTTGACGCGAACGGACTGAACTTCGCCTACCTGGAGGAAGGCACGGGGCCATTGGTGCTGATGCTGCACGGGTTTCCCGACACCGCGCACACCTGGGACGGCCTTCGCTCCCGCATCGCGGCCAAGGGGTACCGCGCGGTCAGCCCCTTCATGCGCGGATACCGCCCCACCGCGATCCCGGCCCGCGATGCGGATCAAGAGACCTTGGCGCACGATGCCATCGCGTTGATCGACGCACTAGGCGCCAGCGAAGCCGTCGTCATCGGTCACGACTGGGGAGCGTCGGCCGCTTACGGCGCCGCGGCCCTGGCTCCTGAACGAGTGACGAAGCTGTTCGTTCTCGCCATCCCCCACCCGGCCGCTCTCAAGCCGACGCTGAAAAAGCTCTGGGGTGTCCGCCATTTCGCGGCGTACAAGCTACCCGGGGCGCCGAAACGGTTCGCGCGCAACGATTTCACGGCGTTGCCGGCGATCTGCCGACGGTGGTCGCCGACCTGGAGCCCGGACCCGAGTGAGTTCGACGCGGTGCGGTCGAGTTTTTCGGATAGCGCGAGTCTGAACGCGGCGTTCGGTTACTACCGGAAGCTCTCGCCGATCCCCAGCGCGTCGTTGAAGAAGCGAATTTCGGTGCCCACTGTCGTGTTTGCCGGGCTCGATGATCCCGTCGCCGAACCCGCAGACTATCGGCACGCCGCCCGCATGTTCACGGGTGACTACATCGTCGAAGAGGTTGATGGTGGCCACTTCATGCACCGCGAGCACCCCGACGCATTCGCGGAGCGACTGCTGAAATACCTCTGAACGGCTGCTATCGTGCAGGTCCTATGCCGGAAATGGATCGTCGCACCCTGTTCTTGATGACGGGCTTCGGTGCCCTCGTAGCGGCAGTTCCCCTCCCGCAAGCCGGGGCGAACCCCCACCCACCAGCCGCGCCGGCAGGCGGCTACATCTTCTCCGACGATTTCGACGGCGCAGCAGGTTCGGCCCCGGATCCGTCGAAGTGGTCGGTGGCCACCGCGCGTGAACACATCAAAGACCCGACGCACTGGGAGCTGCCCGAGAACATCGGGCAGTACCGCGACGATCGCCGCAACGTCTTCGTCGACGGCAAGTCCAACCTGGTCCTCAAAGCCGCTAAAGACGGACCGACGTTCTACAGCGGCAAGATCCAGAGCCACTGGCGAGGCGGCGTGGGTCACACCTGGGAAGCGCGGATCAAGCTCGACTGCCTGACCCCGGGCAGTTGGCCCGCCTATTGGCTGGGCAACGACGATCAGGGCGAAATCGACATCGTCGAGTGGTACGGCAACGGCAGCTGGCCATCCGCCACCACCGTGCACGCAAAGGCGAACGGCGGAGAGTGGAAGACCCAGAACATCGCTGTCGACAGCGCGTGGCACACCTGGCGGTGCCAGTGGGATGCGAGCGGCATCCGATTCTGGAAAGACTATGTCGACGGCGCCCAGCCTTACTTCTCCGTTTCGGCGGACTCGCTGCCGGATTGGCCGTTCAACGGGCCCGGCTACACCGTGTATCCGGTGTTCAATCTCGCAGTCGCCGGGTCAGGTGGCGGCGATCCCGGGCCGGGCACGTACCCGTCGCAGATGCTGGTCGACTGGATCAGGGTCTGGTAGGGCCTAGGGCTTACACGCAAATGACGGGATGAACCCGCAGGTTCACCCCGTCACTGTGCGAGATGTCAGAAGCCGTTGCAGGTGACCGCAATGTTGTTGATCACCGGATAGAACATCGAGGCCTGGCCCGGATGCTTCGCCGCCTGCTGCTGAGCCTTCACGCGGCGCGCATCGGGCCCCGAAGCGAGGTAATCCTGCAGGAAACTCTGCGCATCCGGGTGGCTGTCCAGCAGACTTGCGTAGGTCGGATTCTGCTGCGCCAGCGCCGCGTGCACCTGGTTGTAATTGCAGGTGGTGTTGATCGCCTGCTCCGACAGTCCGTCCGCGGACGCGATCCCCGCGCCGGCGAGCGCCGCTATTGCCAGACCCCCGGCTGCAGCAGCCAGCTTGCTCATTGAACGCGTGACCATTTAGGAACACCTTCCGAGTTACGAACCGCCGAACTTCGGCGTCGATAAGCAGAGTTTACCGGAAGGATCCCAAGGTCGACCTTGTCGAGGATTGGACACACAAACCTCACAGGTCACACTTAGCTATTCATTGCAAGTGTACTTTGCGGTTATGACCGACGGCCCGGTCCGCAATCAGGCGGTGGATTTCTACCGGGTTTCCGGGGTGATTTTGATCGTGCTGGGTCATTGGCTGGCCGGATCGGTGACTTACCGCGACGGATCCTTCGGTCGGCAGAACCCGTTGATGGATCAGCCGTGGACGCAGTGGCTCACGTGGATCTTCCAGGCCGTGCCGGTCTTCTTTCTGGTCGCGGGCTATGCCGCCGCGGTCTCCTGGGGCCAACGGCGCGCTGACGACGGGATGTCGCGGCAGGCCTGGGTGCGGCACCGCCTCGCTCGCGTGCTGGGGCCATCGGCCGTCTACGTAGCGGTGGTGTCGGCGATAGTCGTGGCGTGCGACGCCGCGGGAGCGGCGGGCTCGCTTCTGGAATACGCGGGCTGGGCGGTGGCTATGCACCTCTGGTTTCTCGCGGTGTACGTGATCGTGGTCTCGCTCACGCCGATAGCGATTGCGGCACAGCAACGCCGGGGACTCCTCGTGCCGGCTGCACTCGCGATGGCCCTTGTCGCAGTCGATGTCGCCGCACTGGCCGGCCACGTCCCGTATCTGAATTGGCTGAATTATCTGCTCTGCTGGGGGCTGCTTTATCAAATCGGAATCGCCTGGCAGAGCGGCCATCTATCCGGAATCAGGCCGGCGCTACTGGCCGCCGGTTCGGCGTGCGCGCTGTGGCTGCTGATCTGGCTCGGCCCCTATCCGGTCAGCATGATCGGTGTGCCGGGCCAGGCCGTGCAGAATACCGAGCCGCCCTCGGTGGCGATGCTGGCGTTCGGCTGCGCGCAGGCCGGGCTGGCGATCTCGTTGGCGCCCGCCGTCAACAGTGCGCTGCGACGCGGGGCGGCTCTGCGGATGCTGTCGCGAGCCAACACCAACGTGATGGCCCTGTACCTGTGGCACATGATTCCCGTGGTGATTGTGGCGGTCACCGCCTACCCGGCCGGGCTGTTGCCTCAACCGGACGAGGGTGGAGCTCAATGGTGGCTCGTCCGGTTGGAGTGGGTCGTGATCCTCAGCGTGGTGACGGCCGTCGAGCTCGCATTGCTGGGGTGGGGTCGGCGCTTCTTCGCCGCCCCGCTTCCGCTCGTCAACGTGCCAAGCGGTCGCTGGGCCGAACCCGTGCTGCTGGTCGGGGCCCTGATGGCCTCGTACGGGTTCGCGTTTCTGGCCGCCGAGGGCTTCGCGCCGGACGGGCATTTCCCGTGGCTGACCGTGGCCATTTTCGCCGCCGGGGTGCTCTTGGTAGCGCTGCGTTCGCGAGACCGCGTCGCTGTTGCGGCAATTCCCCTGCGGCAGTGACCGTTTGGCGTCTACCTCACGAGCTTGAGGCAGACGCCGTCCGCGTCAGGACGCTGCGTTCAGCGCGGCCAGCGCTGCGTCGTAATTCGGCTCCTGAGCGATCTCAGGCACCAGTTCCTCGTAGGCGACGTTGCCGTCGGCGCCGATCACCACGACGGCCCGGGCCAGCAGGCCGGCGAAGGGACCTTCGGCGATGGTGACGCCGTAGTCCTTGCCGAAGCTGTCACGGAACGCCGAGGCGGTCTGCACGTTCTCGATGCCCTCGGCGCCGCAGAAGCGCGCCTGCGCGAACGGCAGGTCGTTGGACACGTTCACCACCGATACGCCGCCCGCGGCGGCACTTTCGTTGAACTTACGCACGCTGGTCGCGCACACCGGGGTGTCCACTGACGGAAAGATGTTCAGCAGCACCGGCTTGCCCTGAAACTGCTCGCTGTTCAGCGCGCCCAGATCCGATCCGGTCAGGTTGAACGCGGGCGCCTTGGCCCCGACAGCCGGCAGGTCGCCAACGGTGTTGATCGTGTTTCCGCGCAAAGTTATCTGTGCCATGTGATCAGTCTGCCAAGCTCGGCAGGTCGGCGTCGGGGCGGGGCTGTTGACCAGCCATTGACCGGACGCGCCGCGGGCTGTCATGCGACACAACGACCCCCTATATAAGGTCTA
>CBAAAS010000118.1:0-7562 GCA_964658855.1 uncultured Mycobacterium sp. | reverse complement strand
GCGAAGCCGACCGGCACGTCGTCGTGCACGGTGGTGATGATCGTGATGCCGGTGCAGAACTGACCCAGCACACTGCGAAAGGTGCGCGCGTCGATCTGCTCGGACATTACTTGAAGCCGACGCTGAAGTCGTGACCCCACAGGCTGATCGCGGTGCTCTCCCGAGCAACCCAGTCGGTGTCCTCGACTTGCCTTCCCTCGCAACCGAATTCGATATCAAATCCGCTCGGGGTCTTCATGTAGAACGACAGCATCAGGTCGTTGACGTGGCGGCCCAACGTGGCCGACATCGGCACCTTGCGCCGAAGCGCCCGGTCCAGGCACAGCCCGACGTCGTCAGCCTCACCCACCTCGACCATCAGGTGGACGATGCCGCTGGGGGTCTCCCCCGGCATGAAGGCCAGGCTGTGGTGGCGTGGGTTGCAGCCCAGGAAGCGCAGCCAGGCCGGCGGTCCGTCTGCGGGCCGGCCCACCACCTGCGGCGGCAGTCGCATCGAGTCACGCAACTTGAAGTCGAGCACATCGCGGTAGAAGTGCAGCGTCTCGGCGTCGTCCCGGGTGGTCAGCACCACGTGACCCAGGCCCTGTTCTGCGGTGATGAACTTGTGTCCGTAGGGGCTGACGACCCGGCGATGCTCGAGTGCGGCGCCGTGGAATACCTCCAGCCCGTTGCCGGAGGGGTCAGAGAACTTGATCATCTCGTCGACCCGACGGTCGGCCAGTTCGGCCGCGGTGGCCTCTTTGTACGGCGTGCCCTCGATGTCGAGCCGGTTGCGGATCTCTTGCAGGCCTTCGGCATTCGCGCATTCCCAGCCGGCTTCCGAGAGCCGGTCATGCTCGCCCGGCACGATCACCAGGCGGGCTGGAAAGTCGTCCATCCGCAGATAGAGCGCACCTTCGGTGCTGCCCTTGCCCTCGATCATGCCGAGTACTTTCAGGCCGTAGTCGCGCCAGGCCTGCATGTCGGTCGCTTCGATGCGCAGGTAACCCAGTGAACGGATGCTCATCACGCACCTCCCAGGAAGTCGATGGTCAGCTTGTTGAATTCGTCGAATTTCTCTACCTGCGCCCAGTGTCCACACTGACCGAAGACGTGGAGCTGCGCGCGCGGAATCGTCTTGAGCGCTACCAGTGCGCCATCTAACGGGTTGACCCGGTCTTCGCGACCCCAGATCAGCAGCACCGGCTGGCGCAGTTTGTGAACCTCTCGCCACATCATCCCGAGCTCGAAATCGGCTCCGGCGAACGACATTCCCATCGCCCGGGTCGCCATCAGCGATTCTGGTGTGCTGGCCAGTTCGAAGCGCTGGTCGATCAGTTCCGGGGTGATCAGTTTCTGGTTGTAGACCATCACCCGCAGGAACGCCTCGAGATTCTCGCGGGTCGGCTCGACAGAGAACTTTCCGAGCCGCTTGACGCCTTCGGTGGGGTCGGGCGCGAACAGGTTGATACTCAGCCCGCCCGGACCCATCAGCACCAGCTTGCCGGCTTTGTCCGGGTAATCCAGGGCGAACCGGACCGCGGTTCCCCCGCCCAGCGAATTGCCCACCAGCGGAACACGTCCCAGACCTAGGTGGTCGAACAGACCCTTCAGAGCCCGGGCGGCGTAGTGATTGAACTGCCCGTGCTCGGCGCGCTTGTCCGAGAGACCGTAGCCGGGCTGGTCGACGGCCAGCACGTGGAATTGCTGTGCCAGCACCGGGATGTTGCGGGAGAAATTCGTCCAGCTCGCCGCACCCGGCCCGCCGCCGTGCAGCAGCACGATCGTCTGCTCGTTGCCGACACCGGCTTCGTGGTAGTGCAGCTTCAGCGGTCCGTCGACGTCGACTTCGACGTAACGAGAGGTGGATTCGAAGGTGAGTTCTTCAGTCGTCGCCGTCATCAGACCATGGTGTCGCCGGGCGGCAGCCCGAACTCGTGATTACCGAAGATCTGGTAAGCCCGCTCGGGGTCGTTGGCCGCGTGGACCCGGCCCGCGTGCGCATCGCGCCAAAACCGTTGCACCGGTGCATCGCTGGCCAACGCGGTGGCGCCGGAAGCCTCGAACAACCGATCGACGGAGGCGATGGAACGCCCGGTGGCACGCACCTGGTCACGACGCGCGCGGGCCCGGAGTTCGAACGGGATCTCCTTGCCGGCAGACAGCAGCGCATACTCGTCGCTGACGTTGCCGATCAGTTGCCGCCACGCGGCATCGATGTCGCTGGCCGCTTCGGCGATGCGGACCTTGGCGAACGGGTCGTCCTTGGCCTTCTCGCCGGCGAACGCGGCACGCACCCGTTTGCCCTGGTGCTCCACGTGCGCGTCGTAGGCGCCGTAGGCCATGCCGACGATCGGCGCCGAGATGGTCGTGGGGTGCATTGTGCCCCAGGGCATCTTGTAGACCGCGGCGGTGTTGTTCTCATAACCGCCGGCGGTGCCGTCGTTCATCTGCTTGTAAGACAGGAACCGGTGCCGCGGCACGAAGACGTCCTTGACGATGACCGTGTTGCTGCCAGTTCCCTTGAGGCCCACCACATGCCAGACGTCATCGATGCGGTATTCGGTGCGCGGGATCAGGAAGCTGCCGAAGTCGACCGGTCGGCCGTCTTTGATGACCGGGCCGCCGAGGAACGCCCACGTTGCGTGGTCACAGCCCGAGGACCAGTTCCATGATCCGTTCACCAGGTAGCCGCCGTCTACGACTGTGCCCACGCCCATCGGGGCGTAGGACGACGAGACGCGCACTCCGGCGTCGTCACCCCAGACCTCGTCCTGAGCCTGCTGGTCGAACAGCGCCAGGTGCCAGTTGTGCACACCGATGATCGAACTGACCCAGCCGGTGGACCCGCATGCGCTGGCGATCCGGCGGACCGCCTCGTAGAACACTGCGGGGTCCGTTTCCAAGCCGCCCCACTGCTTGGGCTGCAGCAACTTGAAGAAGCCGATTTCCTGGAGCTCACTCACCGTGGCATCCGGCAAACGCCGCAGGTCCTCAGTCTCCTGGGCCCGCTGCCGCAGCTTGGGTAGTAGTTCGTCGATGCCGTCTAGGACCGACTGGGCGTCACGTTGTTGAATGGACGTCACGGCTTCCTCCATAAGGTGGCTTATGTAGACAAAGACTAGAACACGTTCCGATTTGTGTCGAGCAGCGTATTGCTGCGGCTGGTAGCCATACCTATCCAAGTTTCTGTAACCTGTTCTAGTTATGACGGATGGAAGGGCGGGGTCGTGACGGGCGCAATTCCCGATGAGCCGCTCGGCAGCCACGTTCTGGAGCTGGAGATCGCGCACGTCGTCACCGAGACCGACGACGCGCGGTCGCTGGTCTTCACGGTTCCCGACGATTCCCAGGTACCGGCCGAGCGACTGCGCTACGCCCCCGGCCAGTTCCTGACGCTGCGCATTCCCAGCGACCGCACCGGTTCGGTGGCCCGCTGCTATTCGCTGTGCAGCTCACCGTTCGCTGACGAGGCGCTGACCGTCACGGTCAAACGGGACAGAGACGGCTACGCATCGAACTGGCTGTGCGACAACGCCCACGCCGGCATGCGCGTCCACGTGCTGGCGCCGTCGGGCACTTTTGTGCCCAAGACCCTCGACAGCGACTTCGTGCTGCTGTCCGCCGGCAGCGGAATCACGCCGATCATGTCGATCTGCAAGTCCGCGTTGTCCGAAGGCGGCGGCAAAGTTGTGCTGGTGTACGCCAACCGCGATCAACGCTCGGTGATCTTCGCTGATGCGCTGCGCGAGCTCGCCGCCAAGTACCCGGACCGGCTGACCGTCGTGCACTGGCTGGAATCGCTGCAAGGGTTGCCGTCGGCGAACGCGCTGGCACAGCTGGCCGCGCCGTTCACCGACCGGCAGGCGTTCATCTGCGGGCCGGGGCCATTCATGGCGGCCGCGCGCGAGGCGCTCGAAAGTCTGAAAGTCCCTGCGGCGCAGATACACCTCGAGGTGTTCAAATCGCTCGACAGTGACCCGTTCGCCGCGGTGACAATCGAGGATGACGGCGATACGCCGCCGGCAAGCGCTGTGGTCGAACTGGACGGCCAGACCCACACCGTGTCGTGGCCGCGCAAGGCGAAACTGCTCGACGTGCTGCTCGACGCCGGCCTGGACGCGCCGTTCTCCTGCCGCGAAGGCCACTGCGGCGCCTGCGCCACCACACTGCGCAACGGCAAGGTGAGCATGGAAGTCAACGATGTGCTGGAACAGCAGGATCTCGACGACGGGTTGATCCTGGCGTGCCAGGCGCACCCGGAGACCGATTCGGTCGAAGTCACCTACGACGAATAGTCGCAGCGTAAGTTCTGCACAGGCGCAGCGAGACGGAGGACGAAGCAGATGATGCGGCTGGTCACGGCGTTGGCAGGCGTCGGTCTGATGCTCGTGCTGACACCGCCCGCGCATTCTTTGGCAGCGAGCAACACCGCCACCTCACTGATACCACTCAACGATGGCAGCCAGCTGGAAACCCGCGCGACGCTGGACTGCCATAGCGCGAACGGCAGTTGCGATTTCACTGTTGGTGCCAGCCGAAGGACCGGCGATGCCGTCGACGGTTTCCCGCATGATCTCTGGTCGCGACAAAGCACGGATATCCGTTCGATGGACCGCACGCTGTATCTCGATGTGCACGCCACGGCGCAGTACGACCGCGTGTTCAAAGAGGGCGGGAACGACAACGTCACCACGGTTTACATGGGCGAAGGTCCGCTGGAGAAGTATCAGACCACCGGGCGGATCGATGCGACCGATTGGCATACCGGCCAACCGCGCACCAACAAGCCGGTCATCATGTGCACCCACATCCAGGTGGTCTACGGCGGAAACAACATCACCTCGCCGAGCACCTGCGCGCAAGCCACCTTTTCCTAAGGCGTCAAAGCTTGCGGGACAATACGTTTGCGAACGTGTGGGTATCGCCCGGCCAGCGTGCCGACAGATAGTCGCCGTCGTCGACGACAAATGCCGGCTTCGAGTCGGTCGCCGTGTCGCGGGCCATCCCGGAGGTTTTCGTCCTGTAGTGCGGTGAGCCCTTTTCGACGTCGCAGAAGTCCGTCGGATTCTGCAGGGCGCGAGTGACTTCCGACTGCACGGACATGTATCCCGATGGCTGATCGGGTTCCTCGCTGTAAGTCCGGTAGTAGTCGCGGTCCCAGAACCGGGTGATCCGGCTGAGCCGCCACGCGGTGCGTTCCAGCGCCCACGTCAGCGCGGTGGTGCGGCGACCGTAGAGCACCGAATGGCCGGTCGCGGGATCAACGCTGCGGGCGGCCAGCAGCACGCCGTGGCAGATCGCGGCCACCTTCAGCCCGCGGGCAAACGCGTCGAGGACGAGGCCTTGCAGAATCTCGCTGTCGAGGTAGGACCGCATGCCGCGGGCGCGGTGGCCGCCGGGCAACAGCAGCGCGTCAACGCCGTCGAGGGTGGCGGCGGTCCAGCGGGACGGGTTCTGGTACTCGGGCGAATTCAGCATCTCGCGGTAGGCCGCGCGGGCGTCTTTATTGGCCCGCAGCGCCCGCCCCACGACGGTGACCGCACCTAACACCGGTAGTCCCGACCAGAAGTCCAGGCCGCGGCCGGTGACCATGATGTCGTCGGCCATTCCGGGTGCGCCGCTCTCGGTGGCGAAGACGACGCTGTGGCCGTTGGCGCGCAACACCTGCCAGCTCACCGCGACTTCGGTCGGGTCGAAGTCACGGTCGGGAATCGGAATCAGCACAGTACCCATGGCTGGGCATGAGCTTACGGCCTGCGTCGCCCGGCTAGCCGCCGATCCCGTTATCGAGTCCGAGGTGGCTACCGAAATACCAAGGGACACCCACCAGTTGGACCACTACGACGAGGCCGAACACGGTCATGGCGGCAAGCAATCCGACGACACGAGCGCGGGCACCGGACCGGAGGAAGGCGAGCGCCAGAAAAATGGCAACGAAACCCAACTCCACCCACATGAGGATGTGTTTAGGCGTGTCGACCGCTTTGTCGTAGTCGGTGAGATGCCCATCGGGAAAGCCGGTCAGGTAGAGATCCCCGGCCGCCCGGTAGCTTACGAACATCGCGGCGATGGCTATCACCACGCAAGCAACTCGTGCAAAGACTTTCATCGCCGTCGCGTTGCCGGCGCCGCACGGATAATCTCAATCTTCGACATTGACGTCGCCCAACTCACGGAAAAGGGATGACTGATGAGCATGGCATACCTGGCGCAACCGGAGCAGCAACAGCAATTGGAATGGCTCGACGGCGGCACACTGGCGATCCTGCTCGACGGCAAGGCCACTAACGGTCAGTTGATGGTCGGACGCTTTGACGTCAGCGAAGGCGAAGCGCCCCCGTATCACAAACACACGCGTGAAGATGAGGTCTTCATGCTGATCAAGGGGACGGCGCTGCTCTGGCTCGAGGACGAGGAAATGGAACTGTCGGAGGGCGGAATCGTGTTTTTGCCCAAGAACATTCCGCATGCCTACCGCATCACGTCCAAGAAGGCCGATCTGCTGATGATCAACACGCCCGCTGGCATCGAGGGCATGTTCCGCTACGCCGGTCGTGACAAAGCCACCCCGCGCCCCGAGGGTTTCGAGATCTCACCCGAGCGGATGGCGCAGGGAGCGGACAAGTTTGGGCAAATTATTCTCGGCCCGCCGCGCTGACCGCGCTCCTCAGATCAGTCTCCAGACGTTCGCCAGAAATAGGACGGGGATGAAGATGATCAATGACAGCGGTCCGGAAAGGCAGCCGATCAGCAATCCCCGCCCGAACTGACCGACGTTGCCGGAGTATCGGGAGACGACGACCGAAACTACCAGATCGATCAGCAGTATCGGCAGGACGATTATCTCGCCATACAGAAATGGCAGGAATAGCCACACGGCAAAATCCATCGCGAGCGTATTCGTCAGCACCGCAATGAAGCTCAGCGACCCGTAGCGGGCCGCTGGTGGTGGGCTCACCATCGAAGGATCCAGAATCCGAAAATTAGCGCGCTGATGAAGACCACGAGGAATGCCCCCAGGATGCCTGCGGCAGCTCCCCGTGCACGCGGCGCCGGTGATCTCAGCAGAAGGCCAACCGGTACCGCTGTGGCCAGAACAGTGAGCATCGCGCTGATCGCGAACAGAGCAACCGTTTCGTGCAAACGCTTACCGATCAACCACGCAACGCCGACCATCGCGGCAAATTCGACTTGGACGGCGAAGGGGACTGTCCACGTCGCCGCGCGCCACCCAACGCTATCCAGGTCACGAAACTGGGCGAAAAGAACCATCAGGCAGGGCCTTTCGCTCCGGCGGCGTGGCTAACGCGCCGTTTTGACAAATCCTAGCCGCTCGGAGCCGACGGCCTGAACACCATTTATCCCCGTCGACGCACTCAGCGCGGCAGGCCCAGTAGCCGTTCGGCGGCCACCGTCAGCAGAATCTGCTCGGTGCCGCCGGCGATCGTCAGGCAGCGGGTGTTGAGGAAATCTTTGACGATCTTGTCCGAGACGAGGCCCGATCCCTCGCTGAGATCCATCCGGTATTCGGCCAGTGCCTGCCGGTACCGCACGCCGATGAGCTTGCGCACACTCGACTG
>CBAAAS010000117.1:2984-7567 GCA_964658855.1 uncultured Mycobacterium sp. | reverse complement strand
GGGATTGCGGCGACCGGTATCCGTCACACCAATCCCAAGGCGCATGCGCCCCAACCGATTTCGAGCGGCGAGATGCCCGAGCACGGTCCATGGCTCGAGATTGGCGTCGACTTTCGGGGTAAATCGTGCGGCGCCGATGTATTTCGGTTGCGCCATCGCCCGCGGGAACAGGGAATTCAGATGGTCGGCCAACCAGAACGAATCCGCCCGGGCCGCCACCGCGGACAGATAACTGCTGCGGGTCACCGCCATCGGCGAATAGCGCATAGGCAGCGCTTGGGCGGCCAAACCGACTTTCATCACTGACCCCCGACGGCCCCGGGAGGCTGGGACGGCCCGCCGGTGTTGTCGTGGACGCGTTTCAGATGTTGTGGGCAATAGGCGCTCGCCGCGATCGCGGTGAATTTCGCGGCACTCACGGTATTGATGTCCGAATTCTGTTGCATGACTAGCTGAACGACGTCAAGTTGGGACTTGCCCTGGTTCATCAACTCACATGCGGTCTCGCCGGCGTCGATGGCACTTTTGGAATCTTTGAAGTTGATGCCGGCTTTGCCCAGCGCGTCGATAAAGCTCGCGTCGACGTTCGGGTCGGCTTGAGCCGGGATCGCGAGACTCAGCGTGCAGCCAACGCCGAGCGCAGTCACGAGACTTCTCATCAGCCCATCATTGCCCACACCGGCGCGGCGCCGGCGTGACGGCTAGCCCGCCGGTGGTGCAGTGGCACCGGGAGGCGGTTCAGCAGCGTGCTGGAGGTGTTGCGGGCAGTAGGCGCTGGCGGCGATCGCAGTGAACTGTGCCGCCCTCGTCGTGTCCAGACCCGGGTTCTGCCTTGTCACAAGTTGGACGACGTCGATCTGCGGCCGACCCTGGTCCATCATTCCGCAGGCCGCTTTGCCGGCCTTGATCGCGCCGCTTCCGCTGTTGATGGTTATGCCCGCTTTGGTGAGCGAATCCAGAAAGCTCGCATCAAGGCCCGGGTCAGCGCCGCCTGGACCCGCTTGCACGAGAGCGGCCGAGCCCAGCGCGGCGGCTCCAACCAGGATCGCCAGCCGTCGTGTCATCACTCCATCGTGGCGCACCTCGACGCCTTTGTCTCGCGCACCGAAGCGCCACATCGATTCCGGCGTCCTGCAAAGATCGGACGAATGGCCGAAAGAATCGAAGTCCAGCGCACGATCACCGCCCCGCCAGCCGACATCTTCGCCGTCCTCTGCGATCCGCAGGGACATGTGGCCATCGACTCATCCGGCATGTTGCAGGACGCCGATGGCGCGGCGGTCGCTGCCGCCGGGGACAGCTTCGTCGTGCACATGGACCGCGACGCCCTCAACGACTTTCCCGAACTCGGCAGGTACGACGTGACCGTCACCATCCGCGAGTTCGAGCAGGATCAACTGATCGCGTGGACGGTTCTGGGTCAGATTCGGCCTCAGATCGGACACGTGTACGGCTACCGACTCGAGCCCGACGAACAGGGCGAAGGGACGATCGTGACGTCGTTTTACGACTGGTCGCAGATCGACGAAAAATGGCGTGCGGCCGGTATTTTCCCGGTCATCTCCGAGGCCGCGCTGCGAGCGTCGTTGGGGATCTTGGATCGCACGGTCCGCCGGGGTTATCCGAAGGGCTGAACCGACGCGGCGTCAACGTTGCACATCTGCGAAACGTGAGCCGCGCAGTGTGCCATCATGCGATGGTCTCCGAGGAGGAAAGATGCGCCGCTACCTGGTTGTCGCGATTACCGTCATCGCGACCACGTTGATCGCGGTACCCCGCGCGTCCGCCGGTGACGCACCAATCGGCCATCTCGGCGACACGCTGCGGGTCGACACCGGAAAGATGATCGCCGACATCACGGTCAGCAGTGTGCAGCCGGTCGACCCGCCACCAGGGTTCGGCTACAACCGGGTTGGCGTCCCGGTCAAGAGTTTCCCGAACAGCGCGGTCATGCGCGCGGACGTGGCGATCCACGCGGTTCGCGTGCCGACCCCGTTTCAGATGCTCACCGATTTCACCTTCGACGGCGTGACCCCGTTCGGCGACGCATACAAGTCCCGCTCGTCCGACGCGCCCGATGCCTTGGATGCCGCGCTGGCCAACGCGCCGGCCGGCTCGATCGTCCGCGGCGGCGTGTACTGGGAGGCCTACCGAGATCCGGTCTCCACTGTTGTCCTGCTGGACAAGAAGACGGGTTATCACCTAGCGCAGTGGAACCTGTAGCTCGTATCGCCACCGCGGGCCCAGTCGACGCGGTCGAACTCGCTGCAATCGCCGCGCGCACGTTCCCGCTGGCCTGTCCCCCGTCGGTCGCACTCAACGACATAGCATCGTTCATCGACGCCAACCTCTCGGCTGCATCCTTCGCCGGCTACCTGGCCGACCCGCAACGGTTGATCCTCACCACCAACGACGATGACCGAATCACCGGCTACGCCATGCTGATCAACGGCGTCTCCGACGATCCTGACATTCAGCGCGCTGTGCATATTCGACCTGCGGTCGAGCTCTCGAAGATGTACGTGCTGCCCGCGCATCACGGCTCAGGTGTGGCGGCGGCACTGATGGACGCCGCACTCGACGCCGCCGCGGGACGGGCCGCCGAATGCGTCTGGCTCGGTGTCAACCAGGAAAACCAACGCGCTCAGGTGTTTTACAAGAAGCACGGCTTTACCGTCAGCGGCAACAGGAGCTTTCGGTTGGGCGACCACACCGAGAGTGACTATGTGATGGTCCGACCGACCTAGCCGTCGACGGCGGCGCCGAGCGCCAACAGCCGCGAGGTCGCCCGCAGGTATTTCTTCCGGAAGCCGCCGGCCAGCATGTCCTGGCTGAAGATGCTGTCCAGCTTCTCCCCGGAGGCCAGCACCGCAATGCCGGCGTCGTAGAGGCGGTCCGTCAGGGCGACCAGACGCAGTGCGACGTTCTGATCGTCGACGGCGTGCACGCCGGTCAGGCAAACCGCTGTCACGCCGTCGATCAGGGCCAGGTATCGCGACGGATGCATGGTGGCCAGATGGGCGCAGAGCCCGTCGAAGTCGTCCAGCGTCGCGCCCGCAACCCGCGCGGCGTAGGCGGCGACCTCTTCGTCGGTCGGCGGCCGTGGCGCAGGCGGCAAGTCGCGGTGCCGGTAATCGGGCCCCTCGATCCGCACCACGTCGAAAATCCCTGCCAGCGCAGAGATTTCGCGGAGGAAGTCCTGCGCCGCGAACCGTCCCTCGCCGAGCTGCTCCGGCAGGGTGTTGGAGGTGGCAGCCACCGACACACCGCGCTCGACGAGCTGCGAGAGCAGTCGCGAGATCAGCGTGGTGTTGCCCGGGTCGTCGAGCTCGAACTCGTCGATGCACAGCAGCGTGTAATCGCCCAGCAACTCCACGCATTCGATAAAACCGAACACCCCGGCGAGCTGAGTGATCTCCATGAACGTCGCGAACGCCTTGGGCTGGGTCGCGTCGTCGGGAAGCTGACGGTAGACGGCCGCCAACAGATGCGTCTTGCCGACACCGAAGCCGCCGTCGAGGTACAGGCCGACACCGGGCAAGACCTGCCGTCGGCCGAACAACTTCTTGCGGCCAGCGCGGCGTACGGCGGCACGATCGCAGAAGCGTCGGCAGGCGCCGACCGCGGCGGACTGGCTCGGCTCGGCCGGATCGGGGTGATAGGTCGCGAAGCTGGCGTCGGCGAAGGTCGGCGGCGGTGTCAGCTGCGCAACCAGCCGCTCCGGTGACACCGTCGGCTGCCGGTCGACCAGACGACCAACCCCGTGCATGAACGCACCTTATCGACGTGCTGCAATCAAGGGCATGGCTGACCATTCAGCTGACGACTCCGGCGCGGTGCAGATGCGGCTACTCGGCTCTTCCCGCGACCTCGACGGCGGCGACCTGCCCGATCTCTACGGCTATCCCGCTGATCACAGCGGCGTGTGGCTGCGCGCCAACTTCGTCGCGAGCCTCGACGGCGGCGCGACCTTCAGCGGCAAGTCCGGGCAACTGGGCGGCCCCGGCGATCGGGCGGTGTTCGCCGCGCTACGGGAGATGGCCGACGTGATCCTGGTCGGTGCCGGCACGGTGCGGGCCGAGGGATACGCCGGTGCACGCCCGACCGTCGCGCAGCGGCAGCGCCGACAGAGCCGCGGGCAGAGCGAAGTGCCCCAGCTGGCCATCGTCTCCAGATCCGGCCGCCTGGAGCGGGATATGCCGGTATTCACCCGCACCGAGGTAGCGCCGCTGGTGTGCACCTGCACGACCGCAGCCGACCAGACTCGACGCGCACTGGCTGGCCTCGCCGACGTGGTCGACTGCTCTCTCGACGATCCCGACAGTGTCGACTCGGCCGCGGTGTTGGCCCTGCTGGGCGACCGGGGGCTCCCGCGGGTGCTGACCGAAGGCGGCCCGATGCTGTTCAGCTCATTCGTCGAGCGCGACCTACTCGACGAGCTGTGCCTGACGATCGCCCCGACCCTCGTCGGCGGTCAAGCGGGCCGCATCGCCACCGGTTCGGAACAGGTGCACACGGGGATGCGATGCGCGCACGTCCTCACCGACGACGACGGCTACCTGTACACGCGCTACGTGCGGCAA
>CBAAAS010000117.1:1259-2884 GCA_964658855.1 uncultured Mycobacterium sp. | reverse complement strand
TGATCCATCAACCAATCGCTACTGTGGTCGGCATGAGCAGGCGCGCCGCATTCACCACCTCGCTGATCGTGGTGACCGCTTTGCTGGCCGGCTGCGCGCCCGGACTGGCCGCCAACCCGCGGTTCGCCACCAACTCCGGAGCTCGGCCGCAGGGCAAGGCAACGAAGAAAATCACGCCCAACGGGCCGCCGCCGATCGCCAAGCCGAAGAACGAGTTGTCCTGGCACGACTGCACATCGAAGGACTTCAGCCAAGCCGCGGTTCCCGCGCCCACCGGCGTCAAAATGGATTGCGCCAACTACGACGCCGACCTCGACCCGGTCAATGGCGCGGCCGGCTCACTGAGCATCGGTGTGGTCCGCGCCCGTTCACCCCAGACGCCCGATGACGCCGGCCCGCTGGTGTTCACCACCGGTTCAGACCTGCCGTCGTCGCTGCAGTTGCCGGTCTGGCTGGCACGCGCGGGCGCCGACATGCTGAACAAGCACCCCATCGTCGCCGTCGACCGGCGCGGTATGGGTACCTCGAGCCCGGTGGACTGCCTTGAGCAGTTTGATCGTCAGGAGATTCACGACCAGGCACAGTTCGAGGCCGGAAACGACCCGGTCGCCAATCTTGCCGACATCGTGCAGACCTCGACCACCAGCTGCACCGACACCATTGCGCCCGGCGACTCCGCGTACGACAACACCCATGCCGCAACCGACATCGAGCGGCTACGCAGCATCTGGGACGTGCCGGCGCTGGCGCTGATCGGCGTCGGCAACGGCGCCCAGGTGGCGCTGTCGTACGCCAGCTCACACCCGGACAAGGTCGCCAGGCTGATACTCGACTCCCCGGTGGCGTTAGGCGTGGGCGCCGAAGCCGCCGCCGAGCAGCGGGTCAAAGGCCAACAGGCGGCGTTGGATGCATTCGCCGCCCAATGCGCCGCGGTGAACTGTCCGCTGGGACCCGATCCGAAAGGCGCCGTCAGCGCGCTGCTGGCCGACGCTCACTCCGGCCACGGCCCGGCGGGCGCTTCCGTCGCCTCGATCGTCACTGCGATCAGCACGTCGCTGGGCTTCCCCACCGGCGACCGGATCGGCACCACCAACGAGTTGGCCACCGCGCTGGCCAACGCCCGCAACGGCGACACCAACTTGCTGGCTGGCCTGATCACCCGGGCGGAGGGCATGAGAGGCACCGACGGGCAGTTCGTCAACACCTGCAGCGACGCGGTTAACCGGCCCACCCCCGACCGGATCCGGGAACTGGTTGTCTCCTGGGCAAAGCTCTACCCGCAGTTCGGCACTGTCGGCGCGCTCAGTCTGGTCAAGTGCGTCTCATGGCCGAGCGCAACGCCGCCGCAGCCGCCGAAGAAGCTCACTGTCAATGTGCTGCTGATGGGCGTTCAGGACGACCCGATCGTCGGTTCGGAGGGCGTCTCGGCGACGGCAGCCACCATCATCAACGCCACCGCCGCCAGCAAGCGGGTGATGTGGCAGGGCATCGGCCACGGCGCCAGCGTCTACTCCTCGTGCGCGGTCCCGCCGCTGGTCGGCTACCTCGACAGCGGCACATTGCCGGCCACCGACACCTACTGTCCCGCCTGATTCTTCAGTCCGTATAGGGTTCCGCTCGTGACG
>CBAAAS010000117.1:0-1159 GCA_964658855.1 uncultured Mycobacterium sp. | reverse complement strand
GGCTGGGACATCTACAACGAGCACTTCGACTACGTCGATCCGCACTACCTGTATCCACCCGGCGGGACGCTGCTCATGGCACCGTTCGGCTATCTGCCGTTCGCGGAGTCGCGTTACCTGTTCATCGCGATCAACAGCGCCGCGATCGTCCTCGCCGGGTATCTGCTGCTGAAGATGTTCAAGTTCTCTCTCGCCTCAGTCGCGGCCCCGGCACTCCTACTGGCAATGTTCTGCACCGAATCCGTCACCAACACACTGGTTTTCACCAACATCAACGGCGTCATCCTGCTGCTCGAGGTGCTGTTCCTGCGGTGGTTGCTCGACGGCCGGGAAAGCCGGCAGTGGTGGGCCGGCATCGCCATCGGACTGACTGTCGTGGTCAAGCCGGCACTGCTGCCCTTGCTGCTGCTACCACTGTTGAACCGGCAGTGGCGCGCGCTGGTGCCGGCCTTCCTGGTGCCGGCGGCATTCAATCTGGCCGCATGGCATCTGGTCGTTCATCCCAAAGACTTCATCACTCGCACCGTCCCCTACATGTTGGGTGTCCGCGACTATTTCAACAGCTCGATCGAAGGCAACGGCGTCTATTTCGGGTTGCCGTTCTGGCTTATCCATCTGCTGCGAATCCTGTTCACGCTGTTGGCCATTGGCAGCGTGTGGCTGCTCTACCGCTACTACCGGACCCGCGACCCGCTGTTCTGGTTCACCACCTCCTCGGGCGTGCTGCTGGTGTGGTCGTGGTTGGTGCTGGCACTGGCCCAGGGCTACTACTCGATGATGCTGTTCCCGTTCTTGATGACGGTGGTGCTGCGCAACTCGGTGATTCGTAATTGGCCGGCCTGGCTGGCCATCTACGGCTTCCTGACCATGGACCGCTGGCTGCTGTTCAACTGGATGGACATCGGCCGGCCGCTGGAATACCTCAAGATCACCTACGGCTGGTCGCTGCTGCTGATCGTCGTGTTCTCCGTGCTGTACTTCCGTTACCGCGACGCCAAGGCCGAAAACCGCTTGGACGACGGCATTGACCCGGCGTGGCTGACGACTGAGCAACCGCGCGCTAACGTGGAGGCATGACCTCCACTCCTGCGCCGAAGCTGCAACTCAGCGATGACGAATGGCGCAAGAAACTCAATCCGCAGGAGTTCGACGTACTGCG
>CBAAAS010000116.1:0-7569 GCA_964658855.1 uncultured Mycobacterium sp. | reverse complement strand
TGGCCCTGCACGTCGCCAAGATCGCCCGCCGGCGTCATCCTCAGCACACACTGCCCGAGGAAGTCAACGGCTACTTCGCCGAAATGGGCAGGCTCGCAGTGGATTTGGGCAACAGCGCGCAGGAAGTGCTGTGGTCACGTGACCCGGAGAAGGCCGCCCGCATCCGCGAAGAAGACGACGCGATGGACGACCTGCACCGCCATCTGTTCACCGTCCTGATGGACCGGGAGTGGAAGCACGGCGTAGCCGCCGCGGTCGACGTGACATTGCTCGGCCGCTTCTACGAACGATTCGCCGATCACGCCGTCGAGGTGGCGCGTCGGGTCATCTTCCAGGCGACCGGCCGCTTCCCCGAAGACGAGACCGTCGCCCAGTCCGGCTGACCCTATTACCCGAAGCGCCCTGAGATGTAGTCCTCGGTGGCCTTTTGCGTCGGGTTGGAGAAGATCTTCTCGGTGTCGTCGATCTCGACCAGCCGCCCGGGCTTACCGACCGCTTCGAGGTTGAAGAACGCCGTGTGATCGCTGACCCGCGCCGCTTGCTGCATGTTGTGGGTGACGATGACGATGGTGTACTCCTGCTTCAACTCGGCGATGAGATCCTCGATCGCCATCGTCGAGATCGGGTCCAGCGACGAGCACGGCTCGTCCATCAGCAGCACGTCGGGCTGCACGGCGATCGCCCGCGCGATGCACAGCCGCTGCTGCTGACCACCGGACAGCCCGCCGCCCGGCCGGTCCAGTCGATCCTTGACCTCGTCCCACAGGTTGGCGCCGCGCAGCGCGTATTCGGCGGTGTCGTCGAGCAGCTTGCGGTTCCGCACGCCCTGCAGCTTCAGGCCCGCCACCACGTTGTCGCGAATTGACATGGTGGGGAACGGGTTCGGACGCTGGAACACCATACCGATCGCTCGTCGCACGCCCACCGGGTCGATACCCGAGCCGTAGATGTCGTCGTCGTCGAGGAGCACGGTGCCGTGCATGCGAGCACCGGGCGTCACCTCGTGCATCCGGTTGAGCGTCCGCAGCACCGTGGTCTTGCCGCAACCCGACGGCCCGATGAACGCCGTCACGCTACGCGGCAGAACCGACAGCGAGACGTCGGCAACGGCCTGGAATGCGCCGTAGAAGATGTTGACGTCCTTGAGGTCTAACCGCTTAGCCACCGGAGCTCCTGCCTAACCTTTCGGGTGCAAAGACTTGCGAGACGACCTTGGCCACCAGGTTAATGACGGCGATCACCAGAATCAGCGTCAGGCCTGCACCCCATAGCCGATCCGTAGGAATCGGGCTGGTACCGGCCCCGGCCGAGGTCTGGTCGTACATCATGCCGGGCAGCGAGCCCATGAAACCGTGGAAGATGTCGAAGTTCATCGCCTGCGAGTAGCCGACCAGGATCAGCAGCGGCGCGGTCTCACCCATGATCCGGGC
Source organism: uncultured Mycobacterium sp. (assembly GCA_964658855.1). GTDB lineage: Bacteria > Actinomycetota > Actinomycetes > Mycobacteriales > Mycobacteriaceae > Mycobacterium. Next base: position 6,139 of record CBAAAS010000116.1, on the reverse strand, counting down.
CAGCGCGAGCAAGATGCCGGTGATGATGCCGGACATCCCGGCCGGCAGGACGATCTTGGTGATCGTCCGCCAGGTCGGCACGCCCAGCGCATAGCTGGCCTCACGCAGTTCCACCGGGACAATCTGCAGCATCTCCTCGGTGGTGCGCACGATCACCGGGATCATCAGCAGAACGAGCGCCAGCGATACGGCGAAGCCGGACCTCGGGAAACCGAGCGTGGCGATGCACAGCGCATAGACGAACAATGCCGCGACGATCGATGGCACTCCGGTCAGGATGTCCACCATGAACGAGGTGATCTTGCTCAGCGTGCTGTCGCCGCCGTATTCCACCAGATAGATGGCGACGAAGACCCCGATCGGTATCGAGATAGCCGCGCACACCAATCCTTGCAAGACCGTGCCGACAATGGCGTGGTAGGCACCGCCACCCGACAGAAAGGCCGTCATATCGGCCTGCGAATGTGTCCACCACACAGCGGATTTCACTGCGCCGAACCCTTTGGCCACCACCGAGTACAACACCCAGACCAACGGCACCAGCGCGATGCCGACCGACAGGGTCACCAGCACGGTGGCAACGGCGTCGGAGACGCGGCGGCCCACGCTGACGCCGGTGAACGTTCGCGCCTTGAGGGGACGGTCCAGTATTGTCGTCATCGGCTGGACCTGCCCGAAACAGCTTGGCGAGCAATGGCATTCACCACAAGCGTGAGGAGAAACAGGGTCAAGCCCGCAGCGATGTAGGCGCCGGCCTTGTACTGGTTGTTGAATTCGTATGCGGTTGCCGCGATCTTGGTGGCGAAGGTGTAGCCACCGTCGAACAGCGACCAACCGAACGCTGACTGCGTCCCGCGCAGGATGACCAGCAATGCGACGGTCTCCCCGAGCGCGCGGCCCAAGCCCAGCATCGCGCCGCTGATGTATCCAGACCGCCCGAACGGCAGCACCGCGGTCCTAACCACCTCCCAGCGGGTGGCACCGAGCGCCAGCGCGGCCTCGATGTGACCCTGCGGCGTCTTCATGAAGACCTCCCGGGTGACTGCGGTGATGATCGGCAGAATCATCACCGCCAGCACGATCCCCGCGATGAAGATGGTCCCGCCGCCGGACACCGACGCGTTGCCGGTCGCGAACAGGAACGTCCCACCCAGATGCTCGTTGAGCCACGTCGCCGCCGATCCCAGTCGCGGGGCGAGCACGTAGAGGCCCCAGACCCCGTAGATGATCGACGGGACCGCTGCGAGCAGGTCGACGATGTAGGCCAGCGGGCCGGTCACCCGCCGCGGCGAGTACTGCGCGAGGAAGATGGCGATGCCCAACGCCACCGGCATCGCGAGCACCAAGGCGAACAACGCCACCATCACCGTCACCTGAACCAGGTCGAAAACGCCGAAACGCATCGCCTCTGTGTTCGTGGTGTCCCAGTTGCCGCCGTAGCTGAAGAAGTTCACCTGATTGCGGGCCAGCGCTGGGATCGCGCGCATCAGCAGGAACAATCCGATTGCCGCGATCAAGACGATGATCATGACGCCGGAGCCCTTGGAGAGATTGCGGAACAGCCGGTCCCCACGGCTGGGTCTGACGACGCTCCAGCTCAGCGGGGTGCCGGCCAGCCTCCGCAACGAAGCAACAGCGGCGACCCCACCCGAACCGGTATCGGCTGGACTCGGCGTCGTCACTGTCTCCCCATCAGTTGGCTGCTCCCGGCCATAGGGTAGTTCGTTCGGGTCACCGGATCGCGTTGATCGCCGTGAGCAAGCGCTTCTTGAACTTGTCGGGCAGAGGGACGTAGCCGGCAGCCGACAGACCGCCCTGCGCATTGTCGGCGGCCACGGTCAGCAGGGATTTGACCGCGGCGCTGGTCGCAGGGTCGTAGCCCTTGGAGCAGACGATCTCGTAGGTGGCCTGCACCAGCGGATAGGCGCCCGCGGAGCGGGTGCGGTAGATCGAGTTCAGGTCGAGTTCCAGGTCGTTTCCGAGGCCGGCAAAGGCGGTGCCGTCGATGGCCCTGCGGGCCGCTTCGTCGGTCAGCGCGATCGGTTGGCTACCGTCGTTGATCTGCGCGTAGGGCACCCCGCCTTGATCGGCGAAGCCTTTCTCGACGTAGCCGATGGTGCCGGACTCCGAGTGCACCGCCTGGATGATGCCGGCAGACTTCTGCGCGCCTTCGCCGACGCCGCCCTGAAACTCGCTTCCGGCGCCTCGCTTCCAGCTGTTTGGGGCGGCCGCGGCCAGATACTTCTGAAAGTTGTCGGTGGTCCCCGAGGAATCCGACCGGTAGATCGGCAAGATCCTAGTATTGGGCAGCGGCACAATGGGATTGAGTCGGACGATGGCCGGGTCGTCCCAGGAGGTGATCGCGCCACTGAAGATGTTGGCCAGCACGTCGGCGTTGACGACGAGTTGCTTGACGCCGTCGAGGTGAAAGGCGATCGCAATGGGTCCGAAGACAATCGGCAGATGCCAGGCCGGATTGCCGTTGCACCGATCTGCGGCCGCGTCGATCTGATCGCGGCTCAGCGGGGAGTCCGAGCCCGCGAAATCCACGTGCCTGGCGATGAACTGCTCGCGTCCAGCGCCCGAGCCGGTTGGGTTGTACGCCAACTGCTTACCGGGGCACAGCGCAGACCAGTCCATGTTGAACAACGCGATCGCGTTCAGCTGCGCGGTGGACCCCTCGGCGGTCAGGTCGGGCTTGCCGTCGCAGTTCACCGGACCCGTCGGCGCCGTCATACCGTGCAGGTTGCTGTCGCTGCCGCAGCCGGTGGATATCGCGCCCACGAGAACGGCAACCACCAGGGCCGCGCGCACCGCGTGGAACATCACCGATCTCGCTTCCTCAATGATTCTGTCTGCCAGCGACTCTCCCGGCGACGGAGTAGGCCAACGGCGAAACTATGCGCTGGGCGTAGACGGTGTCCGCCGGAATGGTGAACGCGGGGTGAACACGTCAGCTCCGCGCGTACGCCGTGTCCACGCTGTACTGCGTAAATCCCAACCTTCGATAGGTCCTCAGCGCCGCGGTGTTGTCCGACTCGACGTAGAGCATCACCGTCGGCTGCGCGGCCTCGTTCAGCCTGTGCGCCAAGTGCGCCAGGCCCACCGCCGTCAGCAGACCACCCAGGCCGCTGCCCTGTGCGGCTGGATCGACGCCGACCACGTAGACCTCGCCGAGGCCCTCCTTGTCGGAGTGCACTTTCGTCCAATGAAAACCGAGCAGAGCGTCGGTCTGCTCACTGAATGCCAGGAACAGACCCTCAGGGTCGAACCAGGATTCGGCGCGTCGCTCGGCGAGATCGGCGTCGGTCCAGCCGCCCTGCTCCGGGTGCGTCACGAACGCGGCGTTGTTGACCCGCAACAACTCTGCGTCGTCGGCCACACCGACGTAGCTGCGGATGCGTACACCGTCGGGCACTTCGGGTGCGGCGATGTCGTTGAGGTCGCGGCGCATCTGGACGAGTTCGCGAACCGTCGACAAGCCCAGCGCCGCTGCGGTCGCGCGCGCCGAGTCGAGTGTGCCGTGCGCCCAGAAACGGTTCAGTCCATCAGTTTTGGATAGTGTGGTGCGAATCATCGCCGCGCCGATGCCGCCTCGGCGCGCGTCCGGATGCACCACCAACTCCGCCATCGCTGACCCGTCCTGCGGTTCGCCGGACAGATTCAGGTAGCCGAGGACTTGCTCGCCGCTTGCGTCGGTGGTCAACAGATGTTCGGTGCGGTCGTGTGGCAACTCGCGCAAGACCTGCTCACCGACGGGTGCCACCGCGTCGGATTCGCTTGCTGCAGTGATGAGTTCACGAACATGTCGCTGCTCGTCGACGCTCAGCGCCGACCGCCATTGCGGCGCCGTCACAGGCTGTGCAGCGGATCGGCGAGCGGTTCTTGGTGAGTGTCGACGTCGGGATCGCCGTCGTCGGCGACAGTCTCGCTGCTCACTGGCCGTCCCCGAGTGGGTCGCACCGCCTTATAGCCCACGTTGCGCACAGTGCCGATCAGCGCTTCGTATTCCGGGCCGAGCTTGGCTCGCAGCCGACGCACATGCACGTCGACTGTTCGAGTACCGCCGAAGAAGTCGTAACCCCATACCTCGTGCAGCAATTGGGCCCGGGTGAACACCCGGCCGGCATGCTGGGCCAGGTACTTCAGCAGCTCGAACTCCTTGTAGGTGAGGTCGAGCGGACGGCCCCGCAAGCGGGCGGTGTAGGTGCCCTCGTCGATCACGAGTTCGCCGAGGCTGATCTTGCCGACGCCCTCCTGGTCCTGCAGGTTGCCTCGCCGGCCGATAAGCAACCGCAGCCGGGCGTCGATCTCGGCCGGCCCCGTGCCGGGCAGCAAGATCTCGTCCAGCCCCCAGTCGGCATTGACAGCCACCAACCCACCCTCGTTGACCACGACCACCACCGGGATCGATCGACCGGTGGAACCCAGCAGGCGGCACAGCCCGCGTGCCGCGGGCAGGTCCAGTCGGGCGTCGACGATCAAGATGTCAGCGCTGCCTGCCTCCAGTAGCGATGAAACGTCTGGCGGCGCGGAGCGCAGGGTGTGGGCGAGCAGCGACAAGGACGGCAGAACCACGTCCGGATTCGGCTCGGGGGTTAGCAGCAACAGGTCCAAGCAAGCCCCTCCAGCGTTTTTGGGAAAGGCGTCTCCCAATATTCATGGTTGGGATACGAAGTTTAACGGCCAGGTCACTAGACGATAGCTTGCAGCGCGGTCTTTCGCGTGGTGACGATGCAGACCGGGACGGTCTGGGGAGGAGCCGCGCCATTCTGACCAGCGTGGTGACGACCCTGATGATGCACACCAAGAACCGCGCGTAGGCCACAATATGCAGATGCGTAAAGCGCTGGTCGGATTGGCGGCAGTGCTGCTGGCCGTCTTCGTGGTGCTGCTCGCAGCGGTCGGCGCCGACTTCGGGACCAGCATCTACGCCGAGTATCGACTGGCCCGGGCGGTGCGCGACACGGCCCGACTTGGCTTCGACCCGTTCGTCGCGATCATCGCGTTTCCGCTCATCCCCCAGGCGATGCGGCACCGCTACGAGGACGTAGAGATCAAGGCCACCGCCGTCGACCGCCCGGTGATCGGGAAGGCGACGCTGGAGGCCACGATGCATTCGGTCGGCCTGACCGACGCGTCGTGGCTGATCAGGCCAGATGCCAAGCTGCCAGTCGGCAAGCTGGAAAGCCGGATCATCATTGACTCGCGGCACCTTGGCCACTACCTGGGCATCCGCGACCTGATCGTCGAAGCGCCCGCCAAAGACACCAACAACTCCACCGGCGGCACCACCGAATCCGGCATCTCCAGCAGCCGCGACCTGGTCTTCAGCGGCACCCCGCGGGCGGCTCACTTCGAGAAACGGGTCAGCGTCGCCGTCGACCTCTCGATGGCCGGCGACGACCAGACCACGCTGGTGTTTACCCCCACCGGCGTGCTCACCGGACCGAACACCGCCAACCAGTCGGTTCCCGACGACAAGCGCGATGCGGTGCTGGCCGCATTCGGCGGGCGGCTGCCCGATCAAAAGCTCCCGTTCGGTGTGAAACCGACGACCCAGGGCGCACGGGGATCGGACGTGATCATCGAGGGCATCACGTCGGGATTAACGATCACGCTCAACGGGTTCAACCGAGCATGACTTCAGCACTCGTTGCGGTCGTGGTAGCGCTGGCGGCGGCGGCAATCATCGGCTGGTTGATGACCCGTCGGGCCGGCAAGGTCCAGGCGACCGATCCGAAGGCGTCGGACGCCGTCGACACCTCTGACCTCGGCTTGTCCGCTGACGGACCGACCGTCGTGCATTTCAGCGCATCGTGGTGCGGACCGTGCGCCCAGGTGCGCCGCGTAGTCGATCAGGTCTGTGACGACCTCGACCAGGTCGCGCATGTCGAGATCGATATGGACGCCAATCCGGGCGCGGCGCGCCGTCTTTCGGTGTTGTCGCTGCCGACGACCTTCATCTTCGACGCGGACGGCCGGCAGCGCTACCGCACCGCGGGCGTGCCGAAAGCCGATGACCTGCGATCGGCGCTGGCACCGCTGTTGGCCCGATGACATCGTCATTGGGTAAGCTGCATGACGTGTCCGCCCGCGTCGAGCTCATGCTCACCAGTCGCCGCGCAGTTGATCTGTG
>CBAAAS010000115.1:0-7609 GCA_964658855.1 uncultured Mycobacterium sp. | reverse complement strand
CGGCTGGACAACCTGCTCTTCTTCCCCGACGGCGGCGGGGTGTCGGTGGTGGACTGGCAGACGCTCGGCATCGGCCTGCCCGCGCGAGACCTGGCCTACTTCACTGCGACCAGCCTCAAGCCCGAGCTGCGGGCGTCGATCGAGCATGACCTCGTCGACGAATACCACCGGGCGCTAGTGGGTTACGGCGTCACCGGCTACGACCGCGAAAGCTGTTGGCGGGACTACCGACTCGGTATGTTGCAGGCGTTGCTGATTTCGGCTCTGGGCTTCGCGTTCGCGACCGCGACCGATCGCGGCGACGACATGGTGCTGACCATGCTGGCACGTGGCTGCCGCGCGATCCGCGAACTGGGCACCGTCGATCTGGTCCGGGAGTACGCGGTGAAGCAGGCGACGTCGTCGTAGACGCGAATCAATATTGCGTGGAACCTTGATCGATCGGAATCGCCGCAGCGGTGACGTATCGTGACTCGTCGCTGGCCAGCCAACACACCGCATCGGCGATATCCTCGGGCTCGGCAACCCAATTCGGCAGAAACGGTGTGAGGGTGTTCGCCAAGTGCGGACTGGCTTCGGTAAAGTTTGCCAAGGCGCCAACCATGTCACCGCCGCCCATTGCAGTGTTGACTGGACCCGGGTGGACACTGTTGACGCGGATCGAATGCATACCCAACTCGGCGGCAAACGCTCGTGCCATCCCGGTCACCGCGTGCTTGCTGGCGGTGTAGTGCACCATGAACGGCTGCAGTTTCATGCCAGCTGCGGAGCTGATCAAAATGATTGACCCGCCGCGACCGCCGTCGATGATGTGCTGCGCGCCGGCCATCACCGTGTTCCACGTTCCAGTCACGTTGACGTCCATCACATCCCGGAACGATTCGGAAGTGATCTCGTTCCAGGCCTGTGGCGCCGTGATGCCGGCATTGGCGACGATGATGTCCAGCCGTCCGAGCGCAGCCACGCCGTCCTCCACCGCTTGGCGCAGACCGTCGAAGTCGCGAATATCGGTGGCCGAAGCCATGATTTTACGGCCAGTGGCTTCGACGACCCGAACGGTCTCAGCCAGATCCTCCGGTGTCGCCGAGTCGTAACGCACGCAGTTGGGAAGCTTGCCCGCGATGTCGACCGCGATGATGTCGGCGCCCTCGCGGGCCATCCGCACGGCGTGCGCGCGACCCTGCCCCCGCGCAGCGCCGGTGATGAATGCCACCCTGTCCGTGAGCCGGCCGGTCATATGCGCTCCATATCGCGAAGGTCGCTGGTTATCGTAAAGGTCACTGTAATGGGGACGATACTAGTGCCCGACGCTGAGCCGGCTGAGCGGTCACTGCTTCCGCTGGGCCGCCTTGACCAGATTCGAGCCGATGATCAGTCGTTGGATTTCGCTGGTCCCCTCATACAGTCGCAACAGGCGCACGTCGCGGTAGATGCGCTCTACCGGCACTTCGCGCATGTACCCGCTGCCGCCGTGGATCTGCACGGCGAGATCAGCCACCTTGCCGGCCATTTCGGTGCAGAACACCTTGGCCGCTGACGGGGCGATCCGGCGGTCTTCGTCGGCCAGCCATAGCCGGGCAGCGTCGCGAACGAGGGCGCGACCGGCCATCACCCCGGTTTGCTGATCGGCCAGCATCGCCTGCACGAGTTGAAAGCTCCCGATCGGATTGCCGCCCTGAGTGGCGGTGGCCGCATACGCGACGGATTCGTCCAGCGCCCGCTGAGCAGCCCCCACCGCCAGCGCCGCGATGTGGATCCGGCCGCGCGCCAGCGAGGTCATCGCCGCCCGGTAGCCGACGTCCTCGCTGCCACCGACCAGCGCAGATTCCGGCACGCGGACGTCGCTGAATCGGACGTCCGCGGTCCACGCTCCTTCTTGTCCCATCTTGGCGTCCTTCGAGCCCACCTCGACTCCGTCCGCGTCCGCTGGCACCAGGAATACGGCGATGCCTGTGCCGGCGTCGTCGGCGGGACGGGTTCGCGCGAAGACCACGAACAGGTCTGCGACCGGTGCGTTGGTGATGTATCGCTTCTCTCCGGAGATCACCCAGTCGTCGCCGTCACGAATTGCCTTGGTACGCAATCCCGCCGGATTGGATCCCGCACCGGGCTCGGTCAGCGCGAACGAGGCGACCTTTCCAGAGGCCAGTGCTTCCAGCCAGGTGGCCTTCTGTTCGTCGGTGCCGAACCCGACCAGGACCTGTCCGGCGATGCCGTTGTTGGTGCCGAACATCGACCGCAATGCCAGTGAGGTGTAGCCCAGTTCCATCGCGAGTTCGACGTCCTGGGTGATGTCGAGTCCGAGTCCGCCCCACTCCTGAGGAATGGCGTAGCCGAACAAGCCCATGTCCTTGGCCTGGTCCCGGAGGTCGTCCGGCACCCGATCGCCCGCAGCGATTTCCTGCTCGCGGGGTACGACGGCGGTGCGGACGAATTGGCGGGTCTGGGCGAGGATCTGCTGAAAAACGTCGTCATCGACGGCAGCAGTAGGCATGGATCAACGCTCCTTCTTCGGCGGTTCGATCGGGTTCGACGGTGTCGGGCGCGAGCGCGCGGACCCCGCCGATCGTCGTTTCGGCGCGATCATATATGAAATATGATGTTCGACGATGCCCTGAGTGCGGGGCACAGACAGGAGGACGAGATCGTGACGTTGTTGGCCGGCAAAATCGCAGTCGTCACAGGTGGAGCCCAGGGTTTGGGGTTGGCCATCGCCGAGCGATTCGTTGACGAGGGCGCGCGGGTGGTCCTCGGCGACGTCAATCTCGAAGCGACACAGGCCGCGGCGGCCAAACTCGGCGGCGACCAAATCGCCATCGCGGTGCGCTGCGATGTGACCTCCGGCGACGACGTCGACGCGCTCATCGGCGCGGCGCTGGACGGATTCGGTGCGCTGGACATCATGATCAACAACGCGGGCATCACCCGCGACGCGACGATGCGCAAGATGACCGAAGACCAGTTCGACCAGGTGATCGCCGTACACCTGAAGGGCACCTGGAACGGATTGCGCAAGGCCGCTGCGGTGATGCGGGAGAACAAGAGTGGCACGATCATCAACATGTCGTCGATCTCCGGGAAGGTCGGCATGGTCGGCCAGACCAACTATTCGGCGGCCAAGGCCGGCATCGTCGGCATGACCAAGGCGGCTTCCAAGGAGCTCGCGCACCTCGGTGTGCGGGTCAACGCAATCCAGCCCGGGCTGATCCGATCGGCAATGACCGAGGCTATGCCGCAACGGATTTGGGACTCAAAGGTTGCTGAAGTACCGATGGGACGAGCCGGCGAGCCCGAAGAAATCGCCAACGTCGCGTTGTTCTTGGCCTCCGATCTCTCGTCATACATGACTGGAACCGTCCTCGAGGTGACCGGCGGGCGGCATCTATGAGCGCTCAGGAAGCGGTGATCTGCGAACCCGTTCGCACGCCGATCGGGCGCTACGGCGGAATGTTCGCATCGCTCAGCGCGGTCGAACTCGGTGTGGCCGCACTTAACGGGTTGCTCGACCGCACCGGCGTCCCGCCGGAAGCGGTGCAGGATGTCATTCTCGGCCACTGCTACCCCAACAGCGAGGCTCCTGCGATCGGACGCGTCGTCGGGCTTGATTCCGGACTGCCTGTCACGGTGCCCGGCATGCAGGTCGACCGCCGCTGCGGCTCGGGTCTGCAGGCAGTCATCCAGGCCTGCATGCAAATCCAATCCGGCGACAACGATCTCGTGGTTGCGGGCGGCGCGGAGAGCATGAGCAACGTTGCCTTCTATTCCACCGACATGCGCTGGGGTGGTGCCCGCGGCGTGCAGGTGCACGACGGCTTGGCCCGCGGGCGCACCACCGCCGGCGGTCGTCATTACCCGGTGCCCGGCGGAATGCTGGAGACCGCGGAGAACCTGCGCCGCCAGTACAAGATTTCACGTCAGGAACAAGACGAGCTCGCGGTGAGGTCGCATCAGCGCGCGGTGGCCGCGCAGAAGGATGGCGTGCTGGCCGAGGAGATCGTCCCGGTTACCGTGCGCAGCCGTCGTGGCGAGGAAGTGATCGACACCGACGAACATCCGCGCGCGGACACCACGGTGGAATCGCTGAGCAAGCTCAAACCGGTTCTGCTCAAGAGTGATCCAGACGCGACGGTCACGGCCGGCAATGCCAGCGGCCAGAACGATGCGGCGTCGATGTGTGTGGTGACCACCCCGGAGCGGGCCGCGGAACTCGGTCTCACTCCGTTGGTGCGACTGGTGTCGTGGGCTTCCGCGGGTGTGGCGCCCAATGTGATGGGCATCGGCCCTGTGCCTGCCACCGAGCGCGCACTGGCCAAAGCCGGACTGCAATTGAGCGATCTCGACGTCATCGAGCTCAACGAGGCGTTCGCCGCGCAAGCGCTCGCCGTGATGCGGGAGTGGGGCTTCGGCGCCGCCGACCACGAGCGCACGAACGTGCACGGCTCGGGAATTTCGCTGGGCCACCCGGTCGGCGCCACCGGCGGCAGGATGCTGGCAACGCTGTCCCGTGAACTCCACCGGCGCGACGCGCGCTACGGGCTGGAGACCATGTGCATCGGCGGGGGACAGGGCCTCGCAGCGATTTTCGAGCGGGTTACACCCCAATGATCGCGCCGCTGGCCGATCTCACCGTCGTCGAGGTGTCCAGCTTCGTTGCCGCACCATTGTGCGGAATGACGTTGAGCCAGTTGGGCGCGAAGGTGATTCGCGTCGACCCGATCGGCGGCGCGTCGGACACCAACCGGTGGCCGGTCACCGCTGACGGCACCTCGATTTACTGGACCGGGCTCAACAAGGGAAAGCGTTCAGCCACCATCGATCTGCGCTCCGCCGACGGGCAGGAACTGGTCCAGCGGTTGATCGTCGAAGGCGGTGGCATCGTCGTGACCAATGCCGCGGGTCTGCCGTGGTTGTCGTATGACACGCTCGTCGCCAAGCGTCCCGACTTGATCCACCTTCAAGTGCTGGGCCGCCACGACGGTTCCACCGGTGTCGACTACACGGTCAACGCGGCAACTGGATTTCCGTTGGTCACCGGCCCGGCGGATCACGCGGGGCCGATCAACCACGTGCTTCCCGCCTGGGATGTCGCCTGCGGTCTGTACGCCGCGCTCGCCGTCGTGGCCGCGGTGCGGCGACGTGACCAGTCCGGCGTCGGCGCCCAGATCAGCCTCCCGCTGGAAGACGTCGCCCTGGCCACCGCCGGTAACCTGGGGCTGCTCACCGAGCCCCAGATCAACGGCACCGAACGCGAGCGACTGGGCAACGCGATCTATGGGCAGTATGGCCAGGATTTCACCAGCCGCGATGGCGTCGCGTTCATGGTGGTGACTTTGACCAGGCGACACTTCCAGGATCTGGTTGAGGTATCCGATTGCGGTGCAGCCGTTTCCGCGCTTTCCGACTCGCTGGACGCGGACTTCAGCGATGAAGGAGTGCGTTACCGCTACCGCGCGGTGCTCAGCGGATTGTTCGCGACGTGGTTCGCTGAGCGTTCGGCCGACGAGATCACCAAGGCTTTGTCGGCGACCAGCGTGCTGTTCGAGCGCTACCTCAGCTTCGCCGAGACCGCTGCCGATGCGCGAGTGACCGCGAATCCATTGTTCTCCCGGCTGCATCAGGACGGACTGGGCGAATACCTGGCGCCTGGGCTGCCTGCCGTCTTCGACGGCAACCACTTCGCCGGCGAGCCTGCGCCCCGGCTCGGCGGTGACACAGTCGACGTGCTCACCGCGGGGCTGGGCTTGACCGATGCCGATATCACGCGTCTGACCGACGCGAAGACGATTGCCCGCTGACAAGGAGACAGGCGCCTCATGACCAAACTGGCCCAGACCATCGGCCTGACCGACATTCAGACCGAGATCATCGCCACCGTAAGGCAATTCGTCGAAAAAGAAGTCATCCCGAACGCCCCCGAATTGGAGCGAACCGACACCTATCCGCAGGCGATCGTCGACCAGATGCGGGAGATGGGTCTGTTCGGCCTGATGATCCCGCAGGAATACGGCGGACTCGGTGAGTCGCTGTTGACCTACGCGCTGTGCATCGAAGAATTGGGTCGCGGCTGGATGAGCATCTCCGGAGTGCTCAACACCCACTTCATCGTCGCCTACATGCTGCGTCAGCACGGCACCGACGAGCAGAAGCAACGCTTCCTGCCGCGCATGGCGACGGGTGAGATCCGCGGATCATTCTCGATGTCGGAGCCGGAGTTGGGATCCGACGTCGCCGCGATCCGCACCCGCGCCACCCGCAGCAGCGATGGCGACTACACCATCAACGGCCAGAAGATGTGGCTCACCAACGGCGCCAGCTCGAGTTTGGTTGCGGTACTGGTCCGCACTGACGAGGGCGCCGAAGCGCCGCACCGTAACCTGACTGCGTTTCTCATCGAAAAGCCCACCGGTTTCGGTGAAGTCATGCCCGGACTGCTGATCCCCGGCAAGATCGACAAGCTCGGATACAAGGGGATCGACACCACCGAACTGATCTTCGATGGATACGCGGCGAGCGCTGAGGACATCCTCGGCGGACAGCCCGGGCAGGGTTTCTATCAGATGATGGACGGTATCGAGGTCGGCCGGGTCAACGTGTCGGCCAGGGCTGTCGGCGTCGCTCTTCGGGCATTCGAGCTCGCGGCGCGGTATGCCCAGCAACGGCACACCTTCGGCAAGCCGATCGCCGAGCACCAGGCGATCGCATTCCAACTCGCTGAAATGGCAACCAAAGTCGAGGCCGCGCACCTGATGATGGTCAACGCGGCGCGGCTCAAGGACTCCGGCGAACGCAACGACGTGGCCGCGGGAATGGCGAAGTACCTCGCCAGCGAATTCTGCGCCGAGGTGACTCAGCAGAGCTTTCGCATTCACGGCGGATACGGCTACTCCAAAGAGTACGAAATCGAGCGGCTGATGCGCGACGCGCCGTTTCTGCTCATCGGTGAGGGAACCAGCGAGATTCAGAAGTCGATCATCAGCAAGCGACTGCTTGCCGAGTATCGGATTTGACCGTGAGCGTCCCGGAATTCGCCGCGCGGCCTCAGCTTTCCGAAGATGTTGCGCGATATGTCCGTAAGCGGATCTTCGATGGCACCTACTCCGCGGGTGAGTATGTTCGCCTGGATCAGCTGGCCGCCGAGCTGGGAATCAGCGTCACCCCGGTGCGCGAGGCTCTTTTCGAACTGCGGTCCGAGGGTCTGTTGGCTCAGCAGCCGCGGCGCGGCTTCGTGGTGCTACCGGTCACCGAGCGCGATCTTGCCGACGTCGCCAATCTGCAGGCGCACGTGGGTGGCGAGCTGGCCGCACGGGCCGCGACGAGCATCGACGACGACCAACTGCGTGCACTCAAGGAAATCCAGTCTCAGCTGGAAGAGGCGTACGCCGGCAACGACATTGAGCGAACGGTGCGGCTCAATCACGAATTCCACCGAGCCGTCAACATGGCGGCCGAGTCGCCCAAGCTCGCGCAGATGATGTCGCAGATCACCCGCTACGCTCCCGAATCCGTGTTCCCGATCATTGCTGGCTGGCCTGCCCAGTCGATCAAAGACCATCGCCGGGTGCTGGCAGCGTTGGCCAAACGCGACGGCGAGTCTGCCCGCAATGCCATG
>CBAAAS010000114.1:0-7668 GCA_964658855.1 uncultured Mycobacterium sp. | reverse complement strand
CTGAAGCCATGGGTTCTGACCGCTTCGACGCAGAGGTCTACCGCCGCCGGGTGGCGGCCGCGACCACCGCCACCGCTAAGGCCGGCCTGGCCGGGCTGGTGATCACCCCCGGATACGACCTGCGCTATTTGATCGGCTCACGCGCGCAGACCTTCGAACGCCTCACTGCTCTGGTGCTGCCGGTCTCCGGTGACCCGACGATCGTCATACCGCGACTGGAGTTGGCATCGCTGAAACAGTCCGCTGTCGCCGATCTCGGTGTGATAGTGCGGGATTGGGTCGACGGCGACGATCCGTACCAGCTGGTCGCAGCAGCACTGGGTGGCGCTCCGGCAGCGACGGCGGTCACCGATTCGATGCCTGCGTTGCACCTTTTGCCGCTGGCCGATGTCCTCGGCACGCTGCCAATGCTGGCCACCGACGTGTTGCGCGAGTTGCGGATGGTCAAGGACGCCGCCGAGATCGATGCGCTACGCAAGGCGGGTGCGGCCATCGACCGGGTGCACGCCAGGGTGCCGGACTTTTTGCTGCCCGGACGGACCGAGGCCGACGTCGCCGCCGACATCGCCGAAGCCATTGTCGCCGAAGGACATACGGAGGTGGCCTTCGTCATCGTCGGCTCCGGCCCACACGGCGCCGACCCGCATCACGAATACTCCGATCGCGAGATCCAGATCGGCGACATCGTGGTCGTGGACATCGGCGGCCCCTACGCGCCGGGATACAACTCCGACTCGACGCGGACCTACAGCATCGGCGAGCCGAGCCCCGAAGTGGCGCAGCAGTATTCAGTCCTGCAGCGAGCGCAACAGGCCGCGGTCGAGGCGGTGCGTCCCGGGGTGACTGCCGAGCAGATCGACGCCGCCGCCCGCGACGTGCTGGCCGAAGCGGGGCTCGCCGAATACTTCGTGCACCGCACGGGCCACGGCATCGGACTCTCGGTGCACGAGGAGCCCTACATCGTCGCGGGCAACGATCTCCCGCTGCAGGTGGGTATGGCGTTTTCCGTCGAACCGGGGATCTACTTCCCGGGCCAGTGGGGAGCCCGCATCGAAGACATCGTGGTGGTCGCCGAAGACGGTGCTCAATCGGTGAATCACCGTCCGCACGAACTGATCGTGGTGTCCGTCTAGCCGGGACAAGTCAAGCACTGCGACCGCCCTGAGTATTAGGCTCACATCATGACCGATCACGACCGCGCCGCGGCCCGCCGAGAAATCACCAACGCCTTCATGAACGCGCTGGAACGACGGCACGAAGTGCTGGACCTGATCGTGGCCGCCGACGATAGACCGTCCGCCGTCGACGGCATCGTCGAGTTGCTCGGGACCTCACGGCTGGGTGCTGAAGCGGTGATCGGCATGTCGTTCGATCAGCTGACCAAAGACTCGCGCAAGATCATCGTCGCCGAGCTCGAGGACCTGAACAACATCTTGAGTTTCACGTTCAAGGACCGGCCGGCCAGCTCCGGCGACACCATGGCGCTGCGGGCGTTCTCCGGCAAATCCGATCATGATATTTTCGCCGCACGCACCAAAGAGGTCGGCGCCAAGGGCGATGGCTCCGGCGCTCCCGCCGCTGACCTCGAAGACGAAATCCGTGCTGCCGAAGAGCGATTCGAAGCCGAAGAAGCGGCCTGGTTCGTCGCGGTCGACGGTGACGACAAGGTCGGCATGGTGTTCGGCGAGCTCGAGGGCCACGAGGTGCATGTCCGGATCTGGATCCACCCGGACTACCGGCACCGCGGCTACGGCACCGCTGCGCTGTCCAAGTCACGACCGGAGCTGGCAGCGTATTTCCCTGCGGTGCCGTTGGTGATACGGGCGCCCGGCGCCACGCTCGTCTAGCGGGCTAGTCGGTTTTGCGGGTCAACAGATCCGAGGACCCGAGCACCCGCTCGACCTGAACTTCGATGACCACCCGGCGCGGGTTCTCCCGTGGCGTGCGGTAGCGCTGCGCGTAGCGCAACTCGGCGTCGCGCACGGCGTCGCTCTCACGGTTGACGCTCGCCCGACCCTCCAATGACAGCCAGCGTGCCCCGTCGACCTGACTGAGCACGGCGACCTCGCCGCGGTCGGCGTTGACCGCCTTCTGCGAGCCACCGGTGGTGATCACGCGGGCGATGTGGGTCTTCGGATCGAAGGTGAAACCGACCGCCACGACGTGCGGCGAATTGTCTGCGCGCAGCGTGGTCAGCATGGCGAGGTGACGCTCGGTCAGAAACGCCAGCGCGTCGTTGGTCAGCCGGGCTGTGGAGTTCGCCATCACCGCTCACGCTAGCGCAGGACATAATCGCAGCCGTGGATGACACGGGCACACCGACAGTGCTGATTCTCGGCGGCCGCAGCGAAATCGGCATCGAACTAGCGGTCCGACTCGCTCCGGGCGCGGCGATCGTATTGGCGGCCCGCAAGGCCGACCGGCTCGACGAACAGATCGCGGCGGTCCGCGCGGCCGGAGCGGCGCGGGTGGCTTGCGTCGAATTCGACGCGGACGACGTGAAATCGCACGGGCCGCTGGTCGATTCGATCATTGCCGAGCACGGGCCGATCGACACCGCGGTGCTGGCGTTCGGGATCCTCGGCGACCAGAGTCGCGCCGAGACCGACGCCGCGCACGCCGTCGCCGTCGTGCACACCGACTACGTCGCGCAGGTCAGCTTGCTCACCCATCTGGCCGCCGCGATGCGGCAGGCCGGCCGGGGAGCGCTGGTGGTGTTCTCGTCGGTGGCCGGCGTTCGGGTACGTCGCGCCAACTACGTGTACGGGTCGGCGAAGGCAGGCCTGGACGGTTTCGCCAGTGGGCTGGCCGACGCGCTGCATGGGACCGGCGTACGGCTGTTGCTGGTGCGGCCCGGCTTCGTGATCGGCCGGATGACGCATGGCATGACGCCGGCTCCACTGCCCAGTACGCCGGCTCAGGTGGCCGCGGCGACGGCGCGAGCGCTGGCCAAGGGCCGTCGGACGGTGTGGGTGCCCTGGGCGCTGCGGCCGGTGTTCTTCGGTTTCCGGCTGCTTCCGCAGTTCGTCTGGCGCCGGATGCCGCGCTAGGAATCTTCGTCGCCGGGACTGCCGCCAACGGCTGCCCCGGGCGAGTTCTCGTCGAAAATCAGACCCATGGGCGCCAATACGCGTAATGCCGTGTCGGCCACGACCTCCTCGAGATCGCAGACGAGAATCGAGCGCCACGGTGTGACGACCAGCGGCGCCTCGATCGCCGCCAGGTACTCCGCGACCCGCGCCGGCAGTACGCCCTGTGGCACTGCGGCGCCCAGCGCCACCCGGTCGTCGTCCTGCTCGATCCAGCCCACCGGACCGCGGGTGACCTTCCGAAAGCCATCACCGAGCTCGACGCCAGGCAGGAGTTGTGAGGGATCTGCCAATTCGCTTACCCGCAAGGCGTTCCCGCGGACGCCGGCAAATCGCACCGCAACTCCGATCAAGGTGTCGACCACGTCGCGGGCGGCCAGCCAGACACCGGTGTCACGCCCGGCAAGCACCAAGGCGGCGTGATCTTCGGCGGCGTGCACACCGACGTCGGCACCCAGCCCGGACACGTCGTCGCGCCCGTCGTCGACACTGAACAGGAAGCCGTCCAGCTGTGCCAACACCGGCTCGGCCTGGATCGCGGTATTTAGCTCCGTGACCCACGGCCGCACGTCGGCGATACCGCCCACCCTGCCGGACAGCGGCGACGCGACGATGGAGCAGGTCGATGACGGCAGCAGGCCCGCCTCTGTCACGGCTTTAGCCACCGCTTCGGCATTGGTGATGTCGCGGATTTCGAGATTGCCGCGGCCGGTCAGCTCCAGCGCCGCCGAACCGAAAGCCGCTGAGGTGTGGGCCAGAGCTACCAGCTGGGCGGCGGTCAGCCTGCCGCCCGGCAACCTGATTCGCGCCCGCGAGCCGTCCTGGTTCAGGATGTCGTGGTTCAGGACGTCCCAGCTCGCCGCGCGTAGGCCTTGCGCTTGTCGACCTCGACGTCGCTGGTGAAAACGCGGCCGGTGCCCAACGCGCGTCCCAACGCCTCACCCACCCGCAGCGGCAACAAACGCTGACCCGTAACGGTCACCCCGATCGACCGGGGGATGAGTACACGCGGTCTCGGCTTGGCGATCACCGCGGCGATTGCCCGTGCGATCTCATTCGGCTCGGCATTCTTGAAGCCCTTCGCGTGCCCGATGCCGGTGATCATCTCGGTATTGGTCAGGGTCGGCATGATCGCCGAGAAATGGAGACCGCTCCCGCGATTTTCCATCCGAACGGTGTCGGTGTAGCCCAGCACGGCATGCTTTGTCGCGCAATATGTTGCGATGCCCTCGGTGGGCAGCAGGCTGCCCAGAGACGCGATGTTGATGATGTGACCGTGACCGCGCGGCAGCATCCGCTGTGCCGCCAGCTTGGTCCCGAGGATCACGCCGAAGATGTTGACATCGAGCAACCGTTGGGTGGCGGCATCGGCCTCGTCGACCGCGCTCCCGACCGCGATGACCCCGGCGTTGTTCACCAATACGTCCACGGGTCCGAGGCGCTCTTCAACGTTGTCGAGAAACTCGGTGAAGGACCGCCGATCCGTCACGTCCAGTCGGCGGCCAACCTTGAGGCTCAACTGGTTGCTCGCTTCCTTGACTGCCGATCGGTCGATATCGCCGATCGCGACCTTGGCGCCCAGATCCTGCAGGACGGTCGCCGTCGCCAGCCCGATCCCGCGCGCACCGCCGGTGATGGCAACCACCTTGTCGGCAACAGAGGAACGTTTCATCGTTGGTTGCTCCTTCTTGTTTCGCGATAAAGCCTAGGCGTCTTCAACGCCCTAGACTGACGGGATGGCACCGACTTTCGCAGACATCGCCAAGGCGCAATACATCCTGCTGACCACGTTCACCAAGGATGGCCGCGCCAAGCCCACTGCGATCTGGGCAGCCAACAAGGACGAGCGCCTGCTGGTCATCACCGGGGCGAATTCGTGGAAGGTCAAGCGAATTCGCAACACCCCAAGGGTCACGCTGGCGATCTGCGATAGGGGCGGACACCCGAAAAGCGAGGCCATCGAAGCGACTGCGACGATCCTGGACAAGTCGCAGACCGGCCTCGTCTACGACGCCATCGGAAGTGAATACGGCATCGTCGGCAAGGTGTTCAACCTGTTCAGCAAGCTGCGCGGCGGCGCGGCGAAAAATGTCGGTTTGGAGTTACACGCCGCTTCGTAGATGTTCGTCGAAGAACGCGAAGACGCGCGTCCACGCGTCGTCGGTGGCGGCCTGGTTGTAGCCGAACCCGGTGATCCGCAGCACCGGTTGGGCCGGAAGCTTGTTGGCGAAGCTGTGCCCCACCTTCGGATAGGACTTGACGTCGTTGGTGATGCCCTTGTCGTCGAGCACCCGCTGCAACTTCTCGGACGCCCCGCGACCGATCGGATCCCGGCGGCCGAAGCTGGCCACCACCGGGCAGGCCCCGTCCAGCGTTTCGTTGAGCTCCTTCGGCAGCGGCGCACCGTAGAACGGCGCTGAGGCATCAAAACCTTTGGGGGACATGACAAGTGCAAACTGTCCGCCCATGCAGAATCCCGCGATGCCGACGCGGTCGGTGGTTTCCGGCAGGGCCTTCAGGTGGTCGCGGGCAGCCAGCACGTCGTCAAGCGAACGCCCGCGCTGGGTGAGCACCTCGCGGATGACCTTGGGCACGCAGCGCGCCCAGCCGCCCCGGGCGAAAAGGTTCGGGGTCAGCGCGACATATCCCGCCGCCGCGACGCGGCGGTTGATCGACTCTTTGTCCGGCCCGTAGCCGATCGCGTCGTGAATGATCACCACACCGGGCCAGGGTCCCGGGCCGTCGGGGACGTCGAGCAGCGCGTCGATTGGGCCGGCCGGGGTGTCGATCTCGATTGTCGTCACGTCAGACATCTAACCGCTTGACAGTTATCTGCGGAACTCCTGCGGCCGTCTGCGACGTTGCCATCTCATGGTGTCGCGACTGTTTCTGCTCTACGTCGTTGCCGAGCTTGCCGTCGTGGTGGCGCTGGCGTCGACGATCGGGCTCGGATGGACCCTGTTGTTGCTGTTGGCCGCATTCGCCGGGGGATTGGCGCTCGCGGGCTCGCAACTCAAGGTGCAGCTCAACCGGCTGCGGTCCGGATTGAATACCGGTCAGTCGAAGCTGGCCGCCGACGGCACGGCGGTCGCATTCGGAACCTTGCTCGTGGTGATGCCGGGCCTGTTGACCAGCGTCGCGGGGCTGCTGCTGTTACTGCCGCCGACCCGCACCGCGGCCCGCCCGTTGCTCGGCGCGATGGCCATCCGCGGACTCGGTCGGCGCATCCCGCTGATCACGGTCGCCGGGGTCGGCCCGTATCAGCGCGCGCCGCGAACGGACTACATCGACGGTGAGGTCATCGACGTCGTAGACGTCACCGAGGTCGATCCGCCGGCCCTGCCACGCTTGCGGCCTGAATAGCCGCCGCCCCACCCCGTAGGTTCTATCGGCGTGACTGACGTCCCGGCCACCCTGCTGCTCAACGGCAGGGTGCACAGCCCAAGCCATCCCGACGCCACCGCGATGGCGGTGCGCGGCGGTGTCGTGCTGTGGCTGGGCAGCGACGATCTGGGCCGAGACCAGTTCGCCGGGGCCGACATCGTCGATCTGGCCGGCGGCTTTGTCGCCCCGGCTTTCGTCGACAGTCATGTCCACCTCACCGCGACCGGGCTGACCCTCACCGGTCTCGATCTGCGCGCCGCGACGTCGCTGCCGCACTGCCTGCGGCTGGTCGCCGACTTTGCGACGGCCAACCCCGGCGCGGTGATCTGGGGGCACGGGTGGGATGAGTCGTCGTGGCCGGAGAACGCCGCGCCGAGCACCGCGGATCTCGATGCCGTGCTCGGCGATCGGGCGGCCTACCTGGCCCGGGTCGATGTGCACTCGGCGCTGGCATCCACTGGTCTGCGGCAGCGCGTCGACGGATTGACGTCAGCGACCGGATTCAACGAACAACGCCCGCTGGTCGCCGACGCCCACCACCGGGTCCGCGCCGCCGCACGCGGCCTGCTGACCGAGGGCCAGCGCGTCGAAGCCCGGCTCGCTGCGCTGCACGCCGCGGCGGCGAATGGCATTGTCGCGGTGCACGAATGCGCCGGCCCGCAGATCGGCGGCCTGGACGATTGGAACGAAGTGCGGGCACTCGACTACGGCGTCGAGGTGATCGGCTACTGGGGCGAGGCGGTCAGCAGCCCGGCGCAGGCCCGCGCGCTGCTCGACGACACCGGGGCGGCCGGGCTGGCCGGCGACCTGTTCGTCGACGGCGCGCTGGGGTCGCATACCGCGTGGCTGCACGATCCGTACAGCGACGCCGACCACCGTGGAACCTGCTATCTGGACGACGAGGCCGTCGCGACACATCTACGGGCGTGCACCGAAGCCGGTGTGACCGCCGGATTTCACGTCATCGGCGACGCCGCGGTCACCAGCGTGGTTGCCGCGTTGGAGCAGGTGGTCGACGACCTCGGTGTGCCCGCGGTCGCCCGGTGCGGTCATCGCCTCGAGCACCTGGAGATGGTCACTGCCGAACAGGCGGCCAAGCTGGGCGCGTGGGGAGTGCTGGCCAGCATGCAGCCCAATTTCGACGCACTCTGGGGCGGTCGCGACGGCATGTATGCCCGTCGCCTCGGTATCGATC
>CBAAAS010000113.1:0-7684 GCA_964658855.1 uncultured Mycobacterium sp. | reverse complement strand
TTCACCGGCCAGCTCCGCCGACCGTCGCAACATCGCCGCCAGCGCCGCGTCGGCGGACCGGCCGTGCGTGGAATCGATGGTGTCGGCCAGCCGATCCCGGTCACCGGTCATGCGGTCGACGGCGGATTGCTCGCTGCGCACCAGGTCGACGAGTCGAGGTGCATCGCTGCGCCGGATCTCCCCGCCGCGGGACACCCCGTGGGTCGCTCCGATCATCAGGCCGGCAAGCAGACACACCACGGGGACGAAGACGCTCCACGGCGAGCGTCTTTTGCCGGTGCTGTCGCGGACAGGGAACAGCCGGGGGATCCGTCTGGCCATCGGCTCTCCGTCCGCTGCTGGTGAGTGCGTTACGCTCGTCGTTGCCCTGCTCTGCCTACCGTAGCTCCGAGTTATACCCGAGGTAGAAATGCCCAAGTCCAAAGTTCGCAAGAAGACCGACTTCACCGCACATTCGGTGAGCCGCACCCCGGTCAAGGTCAAGGCCGGCCCGTCGAGCGTGTGGTTCGTCGTGCTGTTCTGCGGGTTGATGCTGATCGGTCTGGTCTGGCTGATGGTGTTCCAACTAGCGGCCACGGGCCCCGAGGCACCGTCGATGCTGAACTGGATGGCAGAGCTCGGGCCGTGGAACTACGCCGTCGCCTTTGCCTTCATGATCAGCGGTTTGCTGCTCACCATGCGGTGGCGGTAGATCAGCTCGCCAGAGCTGACGCGCCCAGCCCCGACCTGCGGGATTGCCGGCCAGCAACCGGTGGGGGAGTAGATCACACGCGTGTGATTCATCCCCATTGTGGATAGCGCCTGTGGATAACCGCATCGTCGGTGGTAGACCCCCTGAGGAGCCTCGTGCAGCAAACACAATGGGCGCCGTCCGTCATCGGAAACGCAGCGTGCGGGCTCGCCGGGATTGTGATGGCTACCACATGTGTGACGGTTGTCACAGACGCTCCGGGGCGGCTTCTGCTCGGAATCTCCGCGGCCGGGCTGATCCTGTTTGCGGTCGGGACGTGGCGGGCGCGACCGAAGCTGGCAATCACCGGAGACGGCCTGCAGATCGGTGGCTGGCTGGGTCCTCAATTCCTGCGACGACCCGACATCAAGATCATCCGGATCAGCGAGTTTCGCCGGATCGGGCGTAAAATGAGGCTGCTCGAGATCGACGCCAGCGACGGCCGGCTGTTCGTCTTCTCCCGATGGGATCTCGGGACCGACCCGCTAGACGTGCTCGACGCGCTCACCGCGAGCGGCTACGCGGGCACCTGAGTTACCGCGTTTTCGCGCGAACCTGCCACCAGGGTCGCGGATCGGCGCGAAACGCAGCCCTGCCGTCCGTCTCGCGGCCGTCAGGCCCCGGGTGTCAGGAGATGGTGATCGACTCGACGACGACCGGCTCGGAGGGACGGTCGCCCGGACCGGTGGCGGTGCCGGCGATGGCGTCCACCACACCCTGTGAGTCCGCGTCGACGACCTCACCGAAGATGGTGTGCTTGCGGTTCAGGTGCGGCGTCTTGCCCACGGTGATGAAGAACTGCGAGCCGTTGGTGCCCGGTCCCGCGTTGGCCATCGCCAGCAGGTAGGGCTTGTCGAACTGCAGCTCGGGGTGGAACTCGTCGGCGAACTTGTAACCCGCGTCGCCGCGGCCGGTCCCGGTCGGGTCGCCGCCCTGGATCATGAAGCCGCTGATCACCCGGTGAAAGATCACTCCGTCGTAGAACGGGCCGGAGCTTCCGCCGGAGGCGTTCTCGGTCGAGTACTCCTTGGTGCCTTGAGCCAGGCCCACGAAGTTGGCGACGGTCTTGGGGGCGTGGTTGCCGAACAACGCGATCTTGATGTCGCCGCGGTTGGTGTGCAGTGTGGCAGTGGCGGTCTGAATCGGGCTGGTAGTCACGGGATCACAGTCTGCCATCACGTCCGCCCCGCCAGACATCCGGTGCCGGTAGCCCGTGTGGCAGTCTGAACGTATTCCCGGGGCGGTCTTGCGAAAGGGTGAGAAATGGGCGCTAAGAACCACATCCGGTTGACGCCGCGGGAGCGGCTGAGCCGCGGTCTGACCAACACGGCGGCCGGGCCGGTCGACGTGACCCGCGGCCTGGTCGGCCTCAGCGTCCACTCCGCTCATGCCGGCGCCTCGAGTCTGCGTCGGCGTTATCAGGAGGGCCGGCTGGCCCGCGACATCCAGAGCGCCCAAGAAGCGTTGGTCCACGAGTTGGCCGCCGCGCAGGAAGTGGTGACCGGTCTGCCCGAGGCACTTGCCCAAGCCCGCCGATCGCAGCGCCGCACGCCGCGCCCCTGGGTGCTGGCCGGAGCCGCCGCCGTCGTGCTGGCCGCCGGCGGGGCCGCGTTCTCGATCATCCGCCGCTCGTCGCAGCCGGAGCCCTCGCCGCTGCCGCCCAGCGTGGACGTCGACCACCGCCCCTGAGGACCCCGTGGGCTGGAGACGGTACGAGGGCAGGGCACTCGCGGACAGCACGCTGACCGGCGAGGCGCGCGACACCGAGCTGGAAGGCTTCATCCGCCTGGATAACTCGCAGCTGTGCGACGTGCGACTGGAAAGTGCCCTCGAAACCGACAGCTACGAGCAGTCGCGGCGGTGGTACCAGGTGAGCTACTGGGCCGATAACGGCGAGGGCGGCGAAGTGTGGAGCCTAGGAGATTCGAACTCCTGACATCTGCCTTGCAAAGGCAGCGCTCTACCAACTGAGCTAAGGCCCCTGATGGTCAATCAGCGGGGTGCCGACCATCGATCTGGTCGGCGGCCACATGCCACACCTCGACGCTTCGACGAGACCGGGCGAACAGCGCCAGCACCGCGACGGCTGCCAGCGGCAACATCAGTCTCACGAAACGTCTTGGCGAACACATGGTTGTGGGCCTAGGAGGACTCGAACCTCCGACCTCTTCGTTATCAGCGAAGCGCTCTAACCACCTGAGCTATAGGCCCGCACACGCACACGGACGAGCGCCGAGATTACCGCACCCGAGCGTCTGCGCCCAAAACGCTAGTCCCGGTCGGCCAGCGTCACCTCGACGCCGCCGATCAAGTCTGTCGTCAAGTTGTAGATGAACGCGCCGATGGTGGCCGCCGCGGTGAGCAGAACGATGTTCACCAAGCCGACCAGGATGGCGCCGCCGAAGATCGTCCCACTGGACACCAACTCGGCGCCGCCACCGCTGCTGTTCAGCAGATCGCCGACGTTGCTGTTGAGCTTGCTCCACACGCCCATGCCGCCGAGCACCAGGTACAGGAACGCCACCGCGATCATCCAGACGAAGAACAGCGCCACCGATAACACCAGCGACACCTTCAACGTGCTCCACGGATCGACGCGCCGGATCTGCATGCTGGCGCGCACCGGGCCGGGGGTTCGCGACGACACCTGGATGCGGCCTTCCGAACGAACCGGCGCGGTCATCGTGTTGTCCGTCCGATCCCCAGCCGACTTCCGTTGTGCGCCACGAGGAATCGGGCCGGAAAGATCCGGTATTTCGCTGGCGTAAGCATCGTTTTCTCGGCTCTCGTTCGGCACTGGCTCGGCCTCCGACAATGGGGTCTTGGCTGCGCCCGGCGCGGCGGAGCCGGAGATGAACCGGTTCAGCCGTGCCTCGGCGTTGGGTGAGTTACCGCGGCCGGGCTGACGCTGTTGCGCCGGCGACGGGCGGGCAGCAGACCGCTGCCGTGGCGTCGCGGCCGCGCCAGTGCCGTTCGGGCTCTCGCCCGGTCCGGAATGGCCCGGTTCGTTCGGTGACGTCACACCCACAGCTCCTAACTGTGCAACCAGCCGCTGGGGCGGCCGACGATCGCTTACGCCTCGGACTCAGGCTCGGCGTCCGACTCGTCGTCGACCACGTCAGATTCTTCGGCGTTGCGCGCAATGGCTAACAGTGTGTCGCCCTCGCCCAAGTTCATCAACCGAACACCCTTGGTCTGCCGCCCGGCCTTACGGACCTGCTTGGCTTTCGTCCGGATCACCCCACCACCGGAGGTGATCGCGAACACCTCGCTGTCGTCGTCGACGATCAGCGCTCCCACGAGCTTGCCACGACGGGTGTCGTACTGGATCGTCAAGATGCCTTTACCGCCGCGGCCCTGGGCCGTGTACTCCTCGATCGCGGTGCGCTTGGAATACCCGCCGGCGGTAGCGACCAGCAGATACGTTCCTTCGCTCACTACATTCAGCGACAGCAGGTAGTCATCGGCGTTGAACCGCATGCCCTGCACACCCGAGGTCGCCCGGCCCATCGGTCGTAGCGCGTCGTCGGTCGCCGAGAACCGGATTGACTGTCCGTTGGCCGACACCAGCAGCAGGTCTTCCTCCGACGAGCACAGCACCGCCCCGACCAGCTCGTCGCCGTCGCGCAGATTGACCGCGACGATCCCGCCGGACCGGTTCGAGTCGAAGTCGGTCAGCTTGGTCTTCTTGACCAGCCCGTTGCGGGTGGCCAGCACCAGATAGGGCGCGTCTTCGTAGCTCTTGATCTGGATGACCTGGGCGATGCGCTCCTCGGGCTGGAAGGCCAGCAGGTTCGCGACGTGTTGCCCGCGGGCGATGCGGGAGGCCTCGGGCAAGTCGTAGGCCTTGGCCCGGTACACCCGGCCCTGGGTGGTGAAGAACAGGATCCAGTCGTGCGTGGAGCACACGAAGAAGTGCCGCACGATGTCGTCCTGCTTGAGCCCGGCACCCTGGACGCCCTTGCCGCCGCGCTTCTGGCTGCGGTACAGGTCGGTCTTGGTGCGCTTGGCGTACCCGGTTTCGGTGATGGTGACGACGACGTCCTCGCGGGTGATCAGATCTTCGTCGCTGACGTCGCCGTCGGCGGCGATGATCCGGGTGCGGCGGTCGTCGCCGTACTTCTCGACGAGGTCGACGAGTTCGTCGTGCACGATCGCGCGCTGACGCTCCGGCTTGGCAAGGATGTCTTCCAGATCGGCGATCTCGGCCTCGATCTTGGCCAGGTCGTCGACGATGCGCTGGCGCTCCAGGGCAGCCAGCCGGCGCAGCTGCATGTCCAAGATCGCCTGCGACTGGATTTCGTCGATGTCGAGCAGCTCGATCAGGCCGGCCCGGGCGATGTCGACGGTCTGCGACGCGCGGATCAACGCGATCACTTCGTCAAGTGCGTCAAGGGCTTTCACCAAACCGCGCAAGATGTGCGCGCGCTCGTTGGCCTTACGCAAGCGGTAGGTGGTGCGGCGGATGATCACGTCGAGTTGGTGTTCGACGTAGTAGCGGATCATCTGGTCGATGCGCAGCGTGCGCGGCACACCGTCGACGATCGACAGCATGTTGGCGCCGAAGCTGGTCTGCAGCTGGGTGTGCTTGTAGAGGTTGTTCAGCACCACCTTGGCGACGGCGTCGCGCTTGATCTCCACGACGATGCGCAGACCGACACGGTCGCTGCTCTGGTCCTCGATGTTGGAGATGCCGCCCAATTTGCCGTCGCGGACCTGATCGGCGATCGAGGTGATGAAGTTGTCGTGGTTGACCTGATACGGCAGTTCGGTGATCACGATCGAGGTACGCCCACGCGAATCTTCTTCTACCTCAACGACTCCGCGCATCCGGATCGAACCGCGACCGGTGGTGTAGGCGTCGTTGATGCCCTGCGACCCGACGATCAGGCCGTGGGTGGGGAAGTCCGGGCCCTTGACCCGCTCGCAGACCGCGGCCAGCGTGGCTTCCTCGTCGGCCTCGTGGTTGTCCAGGCACCAGTAGACGGCCTCGGCGAGCTCGCGCAGGTTATGCGGTGGAATGTTGGTCGCCATACCGACGGCGATGCCGCCGGATCCGTTGGCCAACAGGTTCGGGAAACGGCTCGGCAGAACCGTTGGCTCCTGCACACGCCCGTCGTAGTTGGGGATGAAATTGACTGTCTCCTCGTCAATTTCGCGCAGCATCTCCATCGCCAGCGGCGTTAGGCGGGCTTCGGTGTACCGCATCGCGGCCGGCGGGTCGTTACCGGGTGAGCCGAAGTTGCCCTGCCCGTCGACCAGCGGGTAGCGCAGCGACCACGGCTGCGCCATCCGCACCAGGGTGTCGTAGATCGACGAGTCGCCGTGCGGGTGGTAGTTGCCCATCGTCTCGGCAACGGAGCGTGCCGATTTCGCGTGTCCGCGGTCCGGCCGGAACCCGGAGTCGAACATTGCGTAGAGCACCCGGCGGTGCACCGGCTTGAGGCCGTCGCGCACCTCCGGCAGAGCGCGGCCCACGATCACGCTCATGGCGTAATCGATATAGCTGCGCTGCATCTCGTGCTGGATGTCTACCGGTTCGATGCGGTCGCCGGCTTCGTCGCTCGGCGGCAACGTCGTGTCAGTCATGTGTTCCTTCGGTCTTGAGAACTAGCCGTCTCGACTTGTTAAACGTCCAGGAAGCGAACATCTTTGGCATTGCGGGTGATGAAACTCCGCCGGGCCTCGACGTCCTCGCCCATCAGAATGGAGAACAGCTCGTCGGCCGCGGCTGCGTCGTCGAGCGTGATCCGTCGCAGCACCCGCACCGACGGATCCATCGTGGTCTCCCACAGCTCCTTGGCATCCATCTCGCCCAGCCCCTTGTACCGCTGAATACCGTCTTCGGTGTTGATCTTTCGGCCCGCCGCCCGGCCGGCCTCCAGCAGCCCGTCGCGCTCGCGGTCGGAGTAGGCGAACTCTGGCTCGCTGCGCTGCCACTTCAGCTTGTACAGCGGTGGCTGGGCCAGAAATACGTGGCCGTTCTCGATCAGCGGCCGCATGAAGCGGAACAACAGCGTCAGCAGCAGTGTCGAGATGTGCTGGCCGTCAACGTCCGCGTCGGCCATCAGCACGATCTTGTGATACCGCAGCTTGGTGAGGTCGAACTCGTCATGGATACCGGTGCCCAGCGCGGTGATGATCGCCTGCACTTCAGTGTTTTTCAGCACCCGGTCGATACGGGCCTTCTCGACGTTGATGATCTTGCCGCGCAACGGGAGGATGGCCTGGAACATCGAGTCCCGACCGCTCTTCGCCGAGCCGCCGGCCGAATCCCCTTCCACCACATATACTTCCGACTTGCGGGGGTCCGTGGAACGGCAGTCGGCCAGCTTGCCTGGCAGGCCGCCGATGTCGGTGGCGCTCTTGCGCCGCACCAACTCTCGTGCTTTACGGGCGGCCAGCCGCGCCTGCGCCGACGACACCGCCTTGTTCACCACCATCTTGGCCTCGGATGGGTTCGCCTCGAACCAGTGGCTCAGCTGATCGTTGCAGATCTTCTGCACGAACGACTTGACCTCGGTATTACCCAGTTTGGTCTTGGTCTGACCTTCGAACTGCGGCGCCCTGACCTTTACTGAGATGACCGCTGCCAGGCCTTCGCGAATGTCATCGCCGGTGAGGTTGGCGTCCTTTTCTTTCAGCAATTTCTTGTCTTTGGCGTACTTGTTCACCACCGTCGTCAGCGCGGATCGGAAACCCTCTTCGTGAGTACCGCCCTCGTGGGTATTGATGGTGTTGGCGAAGGTGTGCACCGACTCCGAATAGCCGCCGTTCCACTGCATCGCGATTTCGACTTCGTGGCCGTCGCCTTTGCCCTCGAAGCCGATGATGCTCGGCTGGATTGGACTCTTGGTGCGGTTGATGTGCTTGACGAAGTCGACAAGGCCGCCGGGGTAATGGAAGGTGCGGTGCTTGACCTTATGTTTCGCGCCCGATTCCGCGGCTTTTTCC
>CBAAAS010000112.1:0-7744 GCA_964658855.1 uncultured Mycobacterium sp. | reverse complement strand
CGATGGGTGAACGCGTGATGCCCGTCGAAGCCGAACAGCATGCCGAACGGCCGCGCAGCGATCTGTGGGTAGAGCCGGCTGCCGGCGGCGTGCGCCGCCGCTGAGACGTCCAGCTGCTCGCGCCAAAGATCCGGGGCGGCGTCGACCTGGATCATGCCGAATGAGATTGGACGGTCGATCTCAGCACCCAGCCGCTGCATCCACTCCAGCTCTTTTTTCGGGGCGATGATGTCTTCGCCCGCCACGCCTTGCGGAGCCAGCTCGAACACCGCCTGACCGCCGGCGGCCATCGCCCGGCCGAGCCCGAACAGCTCGTCTTCCGCGGCATAGGTTCCCGGTACCGGTTCGCCGTCTATTGCCCGGTGGCCGATCGTGCGCGACGTCGAAAAGCCCAGTGCCCCGGCCTCGATCGCCTCCTGGACCAGCCGAGCCATGGCCGCGATGTCGTCGGGCGAGGCGGGCTCGTTGCGGGCGCCGCGGTCCCCCATCGCATATGCGCGGACGGCGCCGTGCGCCACCTGACTCCCGACGTCGACGGCGTATTCCTGCCTACCGATCACGTCGAGGTATTCGGGGTAGCTTTCCCAGCCCCAGGAAATGCCCTCGGTGAGCGCGGCACCGGGGATGTCCTCGACGCCTTCCATCAGGCCGATCAGCCAGTCTTCTCGGCCCGGCCGCACCGGGGCGAACCCGACGCCGCAGTTGCCGGTGACGACGGTGGTCACCCCGTGTCCGCTGGACGGCTCCAGCAGGGAGTCCCAGCTGACCTGGCCGTCGTAATGAGTGTGGATGTCGACGAAGCCGGGCGCGACGATCTTTCCGGTTGCGTCGATGGTCTCGGCGGCGTCACCTTCCAGCGCTGGGCTACCTGGCCCACGGCGCCGAATCTCGACGATCTTTCCGTCCTTGACGGCGATGTCGGCGTCAAATCGGTCGGCACCGGTTCCATCGACGACGGTTCCACCGGTGATTTTCAGGTCAAACACGATTACTCCCTTGGCTGCGCTGCCGGCCGCTACAGTGGCACTCCAGTAAGGAAATGTAACACCGTTACAGAGGCTTCGGGAGTACTTCAGATGACGCTCGCCGGCGACGATGCAGAGCAAGCGATGAGGAGGAGCGGCGTCGTGACGTACGCAACGCCTGACGTCCGGCGCGAAGACGCGATCGGCACGCCGCCGCAGCGGCCGACCCTGGTGCCCGTCGAGCGGTACTACTCCGCGGCGTTCGCGCAGCTCGAGGTCGAGCGGATGTGGCCCAAGGTGTGGCAGGTCGCCTGCGCCCTCGACCATGTCGCAGATCCCGGCGACTACTTCGAATACCGTTGCGGGCCCTACTCGGTACTCATAGTGCGCGACGACGATGGCACGCTGCGCGCCTTTCAGAACGTGTGCCGCCACCGCGGCAACTCGCTGTGTGCGGGCTCAGGCTCGGACTTACGCGAGTTGCGCTGCGGCTATCACGGCTGGACGTGGGATCTGGCCGGCACGCTCAAACGAGTCCCGGGCCGCAAAGGCTTCGGTGCGCTGTCGATGGCCGAGTTTCCGTTGTTCGCGGTCCGCGTCGACACCTGGGAGCGGCTGGTCTTTGTCAATCTCGACCTCGGCGCAGCACCGCTGGCCGACTACCTCGAAGCGGTTCCGGACGACATCGCGTGGCTGGGCCTCGGCGACTTTCGTTGCTACGCAACCGTGACCGTCGACGTCGACGCGAACTGGAAAACCATCGCCGACGGGTTCAGCGAGACCTACCACATCCAGACGCTGCACCCTGAGTTGCACAGGTGCATGGATGATGTCCATGCACCACAGGTGATCTGGGGTCGCACCGGTAAGTCCGAGCAGCTGTACGGCCTACCGAGCCCGCATCTCAAACAGTCGCTGAGTGACGGCGAGGTGTGGGACGCCTACGTGCGCACCCAGGGTGCGCTGATGGGAGTCGCGGAAGGCACACCGTTCCCGGGTGGGCACCCGGTCATCGGCGTAATCGCCGAGCAAATTCGAGCTTTCGCCGCCGGCCGTGGCGTTGACTTGGATTGGGCCAGCACCGATCAGCTGATGCGGCTGCACCAGTACAACATCTTCCCGAATTTGTCGGTACTGGCCAACGCCGACCATCTGACGGTGCTTTCCTCCCGCCCGGGGGCCGATCCCGACCACGGCGAACTGGTGATGATGCTGTGGATGCGCATGCCGCTCGGTGCTACGCGCGGCACACCCGCCGACGTTCGATTGACCGCGGACCAAGCTGAGCCGGGTCTGGTTCTCACACAGGATATTTCGGTGCTGGCCGGACTCCAGCGCGGTCTGCATCAGCCCGGCCTCACGCACCTGACGCTGTCGGCGGAAGAACGGCGCGTGATCAACATGCATCGCAATCTGGACCGCTATCTGGATCTACCCGAGTCGCAGCGTGTGATCAGTGGGGACGGGCCGAGTGCCAAAAGCTCTTAATGCCGAGACGATCCTGGACACCGCCGCCGGCCTGATCGAACGTCAGGGCGTGGAGGCGTTCACCATGCGCGCGCTCGGCGAGGAACTCGGTGTCGCGGTGACCTCCATCTACTGGCATGTCGGCGGACGCGACAAACTGTTCGACAGCCTGGTCGACCGACTGCTCAGCGAGATGGCACATCTACCGATCGACGGCGGGAGTCCGGTGGAATGTATTGCTTCCCTGGCTCGTTCGCAGCGCAGGGTGTTGATCGATCGGCAGCACCTGCTGGGGATCGCGCACGAGCGCGACCGAACGCCGACGCTGTTCCAGCCGATCCAGCAGAGGCTGGCCGCCCTGCTTGCGGACTTGGGTGTGACCGGAACCGACGCCGCACTGGTTCTACGCGCAGTGCAGGTCCACGTCATATCGTCGGCGGTGATGCAGTTCTCGGCGGTTCGTGGAGCCAAGCACGAAGAGGAGGATCCATCCCTTTGGGACGACGACTGGCCGGACCGGGATCTCGTGCAAGCGCTCCAGTCCCCCACTGACTACGACGCGGTCTTCGAATTCGGGCTGAGCGCCCTGCTGGCAACCCTGCCGAGCAGCTAGCCGAGGGCGGACGCGGATCCGGCTTACCGGTGTGACACCGCGAAAGTGCAAATACCCAAGCGTTTCCCGAGTAGCTACGTCGGTAGTTGCACTTTCGCGGCGGCCACAGCTAATCCCGGGCAGCTAGCCGTCCAGGAGAAAGTCGGCCACGATTCCGGCCATGTCGTCGATGGCGGCGCGCGGAATCACTTCGAATCCATGGGTACTCAGCGTCGGCAGGCACAGCAGTCCCGCGCGTGGAGTCAAACCGCTGGCTTTGGAATGCGAGGCATCAGACATGAAGGCGCCCAGGGTCGCCGCCTGCGGCGAGAGCCCGCGACTGGTGGCGATCCCCATCAACCGATCGGCGATGTCCTTGTCGTAGACGCACAACGCGTCGCTGTATCCCACGATCGGGCCACCGGTGACGGTGGTCGCGTACTCGCGCTCGGTGGGCCCGACATCCAAAGCAATCGTGAGGGTGCCGGGCAGGGTGGCGCTTGCGTACGAACCGCCCACGCCGCCGATCTCCTCGTTGGTGGTGAAGATCAGGTACGCATCCTGCGCGGGCCGATGTCCGCTCTCGTGCAGCAGTCGCGCGGCACGCAGCAACGCCGTCACGGCGGCGCGGTCATCGAGGAAATAGGCACCGACATACTCACCGAACTCGACGAGGTCTCGCTTGCTTCGGTCGACGCACACCCGCGTTCCGGCGTGCACTCCCGCCTCGGCGAGGTCTTGCGGGCTGCGCCCGGTGAACACATAGACGTGTTGCCAGTCCAGCGCGCGGTCGCCTTGGTCGGGTTTGGTCTCCCAGATCCGGGGACTCTCCTGGGTGGTGTGCTCGGAGCCGAGCGTGAGCACGGCGGTCAGCGTCGTGCCATCGCCGAGCACCGCGACCGGGCCCAGCCCGAAATTGCCCGGGTACATCACGCCTAGTTGCGTCAAGTGCAGGGTCCCGTCTGGCTCGACCCGCTTGACCAGCATGGAGAGTTCGTCCATATGTGCCATGACCCGCGTCGCGGCCCCGCCCGCGATGGGACTCGTCCGGTGCCGGTGATCGGTTGATTGCGACGCGTTCTCGGCCGCGCCGATGTAGCCGATCAGGTTGCCGGCGTCGTCGGTCCACATGTCGTCGACAAGCGGTTGCAGCTCGCGGGCACATACGTTGCGCACCGCGTCCTCCTGGCCGCAGGGGCCGTACGTCCACAGCAGTTCCTGCAAGAGGCTTTCGGTCGTATCCAGGTCGCGTTGGCCCATCGGTTGCCCTCCCAATCCCTGCCAACCGTAACGATCGGCCCCGCCGAAGGAGCCGGGTGGTTTGCCGGGTGATCGGAAGTGGTAGCCGCGTAAGTTGACGGTGCGCGATGCTGAGCGCAACGGTTTGACAGTGGGACGGCGGAGGGACGGCAGTGAACGAGGAGCAACTCCAGGAGATGGGGTCGGGGCGCGGCTTCATCGCCGCGCTGGATCAAAGCGGTGGCAGCACCCCCAAAGCACTGGCGCTCTACGGAATTCCCGAGGAGGCGTATGGGAACGAAACCCAGATGTTCGACCTCATTCACCAGGCTCGCGCGCGGTTGATCGAGAGTCCGAGCTTCAACCGCGACAAGATCCTGGCAACCATCCTGTTCGAGCAGACGATCGACCGGACCATCAACGGCGAGAACACCGTCGCGTTTCTGTGGAAGCAGAAACACATCGTGCCGTTCGTCAAAGTCGACCAGGGACTCGCCGACGTGCAATACGGCGTCCAGCTGATGAAACCGATGACGAAGCTCGACGATTTGCTCGACCGCGCCGTCGAGCGGGGCATCTTCGGCACCAAAATGCGCTCGTTCATCCAGGAGCCCAACGACGGCGGAATCAAGGCGGTCGTCCAGCAGCAGTTCGACACCGCCGCGCGAATCGCAAGGTACGGACTGATCCCGATACTCGAGCCCGAGGTCAGCATCAAAAGCCCCGACAAGCCGACTGCTGATCGGCTGTTGGTGTCGGCGCTGCTGGAGCGGCTCGAGGATCTCCCGGTCGACCGGCAGGTGATGCTCAAGCTGACGCTTCCGGACGAGGCCGATCTTTATGAACCGCTGATCAACCATCCTCGGGTGTTGCGCGTGGTCGCGCTGTCCGGCGGCTACACCTTGGCGCAAAGCGCCGAGATCCTGGCCCGCAACCACCGTCTGATCGCAAGCTTCTCGCGGGCCCTGACCGAGGGTCTCACCGTCGATCAGACCAACGAGGAATTCGACGACAAGCTCAAAGCGAACATCGACGAGATCTATACCGCGTCGGTGACCTGACACGCGGCCGACAGCGATGTCGGACTTTCGATAAACTACTGCTCGATGCTGAAAGTCCGCCACGAGCTGTCCGCTCCCACCCGCACGCTGCGACTCGCGTCGGGTGACGAGATCCCCGCGCACCGGCACGACGACCATCAGATCGTCTACGCCGGCCGCGGGGTACTGGCCGTCACGACGGATAGAGGCTCCTGGATCGCGCCGGCAACGAGGGCGATTTGGATACCCGCGGGCACTTTCCACGCGCATCGCGCCTACGGCGAACTCAAACTGCACACCGTCGGCCTGGCGGCCACCGACAATCCGCTCGAGCTCGATTCGCCCACCGTGCTGACGGTGGCACCGTTGCTGCGCGAGCTCATCATCGCCTACACCGGCAGCGATGCCGACACGCCCGAACGAACGCGGCTGCGCGCCGTTCTGCTCGACCAGTTGCGTAGCTCTCCGCAGCAACCCCTGCACGTACCCTCACCGACGGCTCCCCTCCTCGCGGCGGTGTGCGACATCATGCACGCCGATCCCGGCGACAGTCGGACGCTCGCCGAACTCGGCCGCGTAGTCGGGGCCAGCGATCGCAGTTTGTCGCGGCTGTTCCGTCAGGATCTCGGAATGACGTTCCCGCAGTGGCGCACTCAGTTGCGGCTGCACCGCGCGCTGGTGCTGCTGGCCGAGCGCACACCGGTGACGACGGTGGCGCACCAGTGCGGGTGGTCGTCGGCGAGTGCGTTCATCGAGGTGTTCCGGCGCAGCTTCGGCCACACCCCCGGCGCGTCGACGCGCTTGGATATCACCGAAACCGGTTGTGCCTCAAGCTGACTTGGTGGCCCGCCACCGCAGGCGGACACCTGCCACGTCGACATGAATATCGCTGAACCCCGCCAAGCCGAGGCGTTTTATCATCTCGTCCGGACCAATCGGGTTGTAGATGTCGCCGATGTGAATGAGCCGGAACGCCCATGACGGCAGACGGTCGCTGCCGGCGAACACCCCGCCGGGCCGCAAGACGCGGAATGCCTCGACGAAGAGCCGGTCTTGCAACCGATCGGTGGGGATGTGGTGAAGCATCGTGAAGCACACCACGGAGCTGAAAGCCTTGTCGGGCAAGCCGGTATCGCTGCCGTCACCGTGCAGGACGCGTGCTCGGTCACCGTACAACTGCTGCAGCCGCTCGGCCATGGGCTTGTCCACCTCGACGGCGGTGACCGCGCCGGCCCGGTCGACGAGTGCGCGCAGCGTTGCTCCGTAACCGGGACCGATTTCGAGGGTTTGGTCGCCCAACTCGACATCGGCGAGGGCCCACGGCAACAGGTCATCGCGGACCATGTTGGCCCAGCCCACCGAACTGCACCGCCGCTGATGCAGCATGTTCATCGCCATGATGTGACGCCCTTCCGTCGAGATGTTGATGTACTCCCGGACGCTATGAGAGACAACGGCTGACGGCTTCCGAAATTATGCCGCGTTATATCGAAAACCCGCCACGGCGCGTGTGCTCGGTGGTCGCGGCCTTCACATCGGCCGGAATAGACGTCCGCGCAGGCCCGTTGAGCTCGTCGTAGAACGGTGAACATCGAAAGGTTCGATCATGACAACGAGCGCGCAGATCCGGGAGAACCTGCTACTGAAGGGGCTTGCAAAGCCGGTAGCGCTGAACGCCGTTGACTGGAAGATCAAGCACGACAAGCCGTTGGCCTCTGCTTCTGAGGTTCAAGACGAGACACTCGAGGTCATCCGCACATTGGTCGATGACGGACTGTTCAAGCTCGGCGCGGTACGCAACCACCGCTTCGTCAGCTCCAAGCGGCCGCTGAACCGGTCGATGCACCAGATTTCTCACCAATATGTCGACCACTACGACGACCCCAAGCGTTGGATGTTCTCGGCGTGGATGAAGCTTACGAGCAAGGGTCAACAACTTGCGCTGGCTCTGGAGCAGCGGGCCGTCGACTCGTATCGCGACAGCTGGGCTGGCACCGATCGCTGCGACAACGTTGTGCTGCATGACTTTTCGACACACGAAATCGCGGGGTTGACCCAGCTGCGCGCCCAGGTCGCCGGATGGCAGACCGCAGCAAACCGGCTGAACCGCGATGTGGCCTAGAGCCGCGCTAACGGTTCTCGGCGTGCAGGAATCGTCCCGCGTGTAGCTCGGTGCCGAAACCGGGCGCGAATTCGCCTTTGTCGTAGACGATCTGGCCGCCGACGACCGTCGCGCTGACAAGATTGTCGTTGCGATTGACCATTCGCTTGACATTGGGCGCCGCGGGATAGGGAGCCTCGGCGTAGGCAGCGCTCGAGCCGTCGAAACCAGTCGGGTCGATGACGGCGATATCGGCCCGCGTGCCGCTACGCAGGTAGCCTGCGTCGAGTCCGTACCAGTCGGCGAGCTCGCCGGTGAGTCGGCGGACCGCGGTTTCAAC
>CBAAAS010000111.1:0-7751 GCA_964658855.1 uncultured Mycobacterium sp. | reverse complement strand
GCCAGCCTCACCGTGGTGGATCCGCAGCGAACATCGCAACGGGTGATCGGGCTGCCAGGACCGGCAACCGGATTGGCCGGCGACAACGCCGGCACCGCCTATCTGTCCACCCGCGGCGGGTATTTCGTGGTTGACCTGTCGGCCGGACAGGTCACCACGCGCAGCGTTCGCGACGCAGAGCACGTCGATTTCAGCGCGATCACCCGTCGCTCCGACGGCACCGTGGTGCTGGGCACCAACGACGGACAGCTCTACATGCTTGCGCCCGCGGCGACCAACGCCACTCGGATACAAGTTCACGCTCGTGTCGATTCGCTTGCCGCTCAGAGCAATACCGTCGCGGTGCTGGATCGGCGGCAGACCACCGTCACCACTGTCGGCGCCGACGGCAGAATCGGCCAGTCCCTGCGCGCGGGACAGGGGGCGACCACACTGGTGGCCGATCCGGCGGGCCGCCTGCTGGTCAGCGACACCCGGGGCGGTCAACTGCTGGTGTTCGGGGCTGACCCGCTGATTCTTCGTCAGGCCTATCCGATCGCGGACTCGCCGTACGGCGTCGCCGGATCGCGTGGGTTGGCGTGGGTGTCGCAGACTTCGGCGAATACTGTTGTTGGTTACGATCTGTCAACCGGAATACCACTGGAAAAGGTACGGTACCCATCCGTGCGGCAACCCAACGCGCTGGCCTTCGACGATGCCGCGGGCACGCTCTACGTAGTCTCGGGCGCCGGCGACGGTGTCCAGATCATCGAGCACGCTGCGGCGGGCCCCCGTTGACCGCGGCACGGCACGGCAAGATGCCGGTGGCCTGGGAGACCGAGTTGTCGGACGAATACGAGTGGGCGCCTTTGCGTTTGCCGCCCGAGGTCACCCGAATCAGCGCCTCCACCCGGTTGTCCATCGAAGCGGAGTATCGCGGCTGGGAGCTCACGCGGGTGCGCCTCTACACCGATGGAAGCCGGCGGGTACTCCTGCGCCGCAAGAAGTCTCGCGCCGAGAACGCCGCCGGCGCTCGCCCCGATCAGCCGGATCTGTGACGGTGGGCCAGTCCGGCAACGACGGTCCCGCGACATATGCAGCGCTGCGCCGCTTGCTGTTTCTGGTGCCCGCCGAACGCATCCATGGATTGGTGTTCACCGGGGTGCGCGGCGCCACCGCGGCCGCACCGGTCCGGCGGCAACTTAGCCGTCGGCTGGCGCCGATCGATCCGGTGCTATCCAGCACGGTATTCGGGGTGCATTTCCCCGGCCCGATGGGCCTGGCCGCGGGCTTCGATAAGGACGGTACCGGCCTGAATGCCTGGGGTGCAATGGGTTTCGGCTACGCCGAAGTCGGCACCGTCACCGCGCGGGCGCAGCCCGGCAACCCGCCTCCACGGCTGTTCCGGCTGCCCGACGACCGTGCCCTGCTCAACCGGATGGGGTTCAACAATCACGGCGCCGCCGCACTGGCGGCGAGATTGGCCGTCCACCGGCCCGACGTGCCGATCGGTGTCAACATCGGCAAGACCAAGATCACCGCGCCGGAGGACGCCGAGCAGGACTACCGGGCCAGCGCCCGATGCGTCGGGCCGCACGCGGCATATCTGGTGGTCAACGTGAGCTCGCCGAACACCCCGGGACTGCGTGATCTGCAGACCGTCGAGTCGCTGCGACCGATCCTGTCCGGCGTGCTGGCCGAGACGTCCACGCCGGTTCTGGTGAAGATCGCACCCGACCTGGCCGACAGCGATGTCGACGACATCGCCGACCTGGCAGTCGAACTCGGCTTGGCCGGCATCGTCGCCACCAACACCACGGTGTCGCGCGATGGGCTGAGCACGCCAGGGGTGGAGCAACTCGGCAGCGGCGGCATCTCCGGTCCGCCGGTGGGCGCGCGCGCCGCTGAGGTGCTGCGACGACTCTACGGCCGGGTCGGTGGTCGGCTGACGCTGATCAGTGTCGGCGGCATCGAGACCGTCGACGACGCCTGGGACCGGATCGCCGCCGGAGCGTCACTGCTGCAGGGCTACACCGGCTTCATCTACGGCGGCGGTCTGTGGGCCAAGCACATTCACGACGGCCTGGCTGTTCGGTTGCGCGAAGGCGGGTTTGGATCGCTGAGCGATGCGGTGGGGTCTGGCGCGAGTTGAGTTAGAGCGCCAGCTGCGCCGTCACGAAATCCGTGGTGAGGCGATGCCATTCATGCCATTGACGCACCATGTGATGGCCGACCCCCTCGATGCCCACCCACTGCGCATCGAGTCCGCGTCGGCGTGCACGCTCGACTTGAGCGCGGGACTTGTTGGGGTCCGTGATGGTGTCCACGGTGCCGTGAACGGCCAGCAGTCTGGTGTGGGACGGGATCAGATCGCCGTCGCCGTGCTCCCACCAGGGCGCAAGCGCCACCACCGCGCCGACTCCGCCGCCAGCGGCCAAGTGCGCGGCGACGCGGCCACCCATCGAATGACCCACCACCGCAATGTTGTCCGGTTGGCACCGGCCCTGGATGTCCTCGAGAACCCGTTCGGCGTCGCGTAACGGATCCTGGGCCGTGCCGTTCCATCCGCGGAGCCGGTATTGCACCTGGCGCACGTCCACCTCGGGACCCAGGCGCCGCCGCAACGCACGCGCAACGAAGAGCATTCACACGTTCGCCAATTGCCACCGCCGGGATGCTTGCTGGCTGCGCACTCTGCCGCCCGGCAGCACCAGCACACACCCTCGCGGTGCGGCGCGAGTCACCACGGGCGTTGTGGCGAGCGGTGCATCGGCTACTTCTGCTCGTACGTGGCGTGAATCACGGCTCGTGCGATCGCGTGCTGAAAGAGGTTGAAACCCAAGAACGCCGGGCTGGCATCTTCCGGCAGATCGAGCTTGTCGACATCGACCGCGTGCACGGCGACGAAGTAGTGGTGCGGCCCGTGGCCTGCGGGCGGTGCGGCCCCGATGTAGCGACGCGCACCGGCGTCGTTGACCAGCGTCAAGGCGTCACCGGGCAGGTCGCTGCCCGTACCGGCACCGGCCGGCAGTTCGGTGACCGATGCGGGCAGGTTGGCCACTGCCCAGTGCCAGAAGCCGGACGCCGTCGGGGCATCCGGGTCGTACACGGTCACCGCGAAACTTTTTGTGCCGTCGGGGAATCCCGACCAGGACAGCTGCGGGCTGACGTCCTCGCCACCGGCCCCCATGATCCCGCTGACCTGCGCGTTGGCCAGCGCCTGACCGTCGGCGAACGACGACGACTCCAGATGGAACGACGGCAACTTCGGCAGGGCGGCGTATGGGTCGGGCGTGGTGGTCATGGTCGATCCCCTTTCGTGTTTACAGCTAGCAGTGCGTCAAAAAGTGGGCCAGCACCTCGGTGCCGAACTTCAGCGCGTCTACGGGTACCCGTTCGTCGATGCCGTGGAACAAGGCCGCGAAATCCAGATCGGGCGGCAGCCGCAGCGGCGCAAAGCCGAAACAGCGAATACCCAAGCGTTCGAAGGCTTTTGCATCCGTCCCGCCGGACAGCATGTACGGCACCGTCCGGGCGTCCGGATCCACGGAGAGCAGCGCCGCGTTCATGGCGTCGACCAGGTCACCGTCGAAAGTCGTCTCATACGACGGCAGGGTGGTGATCCATTCCCGCGTGACATCGGGCCC
Organism: uncultured Mycobacterium sp.; assembly: GCA_964658855.1. Taxonomy (GTDB): domain Bacteria; phylum Actinomycetota; class Actinomycetes; order Mycobacteriales; family Mycobacteriaceae; genus Mycobacterium. The sequence goes on along the minus strand of CBAAAS010000111.1, from coordinate 4,125 downwards.
GATCAGCTCGTCGACCTCGGCCTCGAACGCCGCCAGCCGGCCGGGAAGCACCCGGCAGTCCACGATCGCTTCGGCGGTCGCGGGCACCACGTTTGTTTTGTAACCGGCCTTGAGCATTGTCGGGTTGGCGGTGTCGCGCAGCGTGGCCTTGAGAATGCGGGCGATCGGCCCGAGCTTCTCGACGGTCCCGTCCAGATCCGGTGAATCGGTGTCGAAGGTGAACCCGGTCTCCTCGCCGACGGCCGTCAGGAACTGCACGACGCTGTCGGTCGGGACCACCGGGAAGCGGTGACGGCCCAGCCGCGCGACCGCCTCGGCCAGCGTGGTGACCGCGTTCTGGTCGTGGACCATCGAGCCGTGACCCGGTCGACCGTGCGCGGTCAACCGCATCCAGTGCATGCTCTTCTCCGCGGTCTCGATCAGGTAGAGCCGCCGCTCGCCACCGTCGCGGCGCGGCACCGTCAGCGAGAACCCGCCGACCTCGCCGACGGCCTCGGTGATGCCCTCGAACAGGTCGGGCCGGTTGTCCACCAGCCACTGCGACCCCCACTTACCGCCGTTCTCTTCGTCGGCCACGAACGCAAACACCAGATCGCGCGGCGGGACGATGCCGGCCCGGCGGAAATGACGGGCCAACACGAGCATCATGCCGACCATGTCCTTCATGTCGACCGCGCCGCGGCCCCAGACGTAGCCGTCCTCGACCGCACCGGAGAACGGATGCACGCTCCACTCAGCCGGCTCCGCGGGCACCACGTCGAGATGCCCGTGGATCAGCAGCGCACCGCGCGACCTGTCCGCGCCCTCCAGGCGGGCGAACACATTGCCCCGCCCGGGTGCACCGGACTCCAGATATTCGACCTCATAGCCGACCTCTTCGAGCTGCGCAGCCACCCAGTGGGCGCATTCCGCCTCGCCTTTGGTGGTCTCGAGCTCGCCGGTGTTGGTGGTGTCGAATTGGATCAATCGGCTCACCACATCGACGACGTCATCGACAGGACTCTCGCCGGGCACCGTCACAGTCACCTTTCCTACCATTGACGCCGACACCGCGGCGCAGCGGCGCGGCGCGCAAGGCGGCGGGCAGGTTTGGGCGTGGGCCGACCCATCCGATAGCCTAAGCTGCCAATTCATTGGCGTCGGTCCGAGTGGCGGAATGGCAGACGCGCTAGCTTGAGGTGCTAGTGCCCTACTAATGGGCGTGGGGGTTCAAGTCCCCCCTCGGACACCCGATATCTCGTCGCGAAAGTGCAACTGGCGACGTCATTCCCGAGTAGACCCCGCGGTAGTCGCACTTTCGCGACGGCTGGGGTGCCGCCAGGTTCACACTCGAGGCATGGCACGCACCTTCCGCGACCGTCGGGATGCCGGCCGGGTGCTGGCCCGGGAACTCGCGTCGTACCGCGGTAGAGACGGGCTGCTCGTGCTGGGGCTGGCCCGCGGCGGCGTGCCGGTCGGCTGGGAGGTCGCCGCGGCGCTGGGCGCGGAACTCGACGTCTTCCTGGTGCGCAAGCTGGGCGTGCCGCAGTGGCCCGAGCTGGCGATGGGGGCGTTGGCCAGCGGAGGCGGTGTGGTGATGAACGACGGTGTGCTGTCGAGCCTGCAGATCAGCGACGAGCAGGTGCGCGATGTCGTCGATCGGGAAACCGCCGAACTGCATCGGCGCGAGCTTGCCTATCGGGATGGGCGGACGATGGCCGACCCGCGCGGCCGGACTGTCATCATCGTGGACGACGGAATCGCTACGGGCGCAAGCATCCTGGCCGCGGTACGCGCGCTTCGAGCCGCTGGCCCTGAGGCGATCATCGTCGCGGTCCCAGTCGGGCCCCGGTCGGTCTGCCAACTACTGGCCCAAGAAGCCGACGATGTGGTGTGCGCGACGATGCCCGACGATTTCGGGGCGGTAGGCGAGGTTTTCGCCGACTTCCATCAGGTCAGCGACGACGAGGTCCGCGATCTGCTGGCGACGCCGGGCAGCTGCTAACGGGCGCCGTGGTCGTCGCTGACGCTGTCGCCGGCGGCACCCTCGGAATCTGGATGCGCCGAAGTGGCATCGCCCTCGTCGACGGTGTCGGGGTAGTCGGCGGCATCTTCGTCGTCGTGGACGGCTTCAGCGTCGTGCGGGGCCGGACCTGCCTCACGGCGCTGCCGTTCCTGCAATGCATCGATGATCAGCAGCACCACACCCAACACGCTGGCGCCGATGCAGACCCAGGCGACCAACTCGTTGCTGGTGATGACCGCGAAAACGAGCGCGGCAAGACCGATCACCGCTAGTACCAGCGAGATAATCAGCACCGGTTAAACCTCCAGCCGACGGGGCGACACTGCCAACTGTGCAGGATAGTGCCCGCTGTTGCCAGTATGGCCGACCGGGCTAGTTATTACCCCGATTGAACTGGTTGAACCCCGCCGAGTCGTTGGTTGCGCTGGAATCCACCGGCGCCGCCGAACCGCGCTGACCCAACTCCTCGAGCTGAGATTCCAGATAGGTCTTGAGCCGAGTGCGGTATTCGCGCTCGAAGGTGCGCAGCTGTTCGAGCCGGCCTTCCAGCACCGTGCGCTGCTGGTTGATGGTGCCCATGATCTCGGAGTGCTTGCGCTCGGCGTCGGCCTGCAGCGCGTCCGCCTTCTCCTGCGCCTGACGCAGCTGGGTCTCCGACCGGGTCTGCGCGTCGGACAGCAGTGCGTCTGCACGCTGACGGGCTTCGGACACCGTGGTCTCGGCCTCGCGACGGGCATCCCCGACGATCTGGTCGGCGTTGGCGCGGGCGTCGGACAGCAGCTTGTCGGACTCGGCCTGAGCTTGGCCGGTCAGACGGTCGGCGGTGTCCTGCGCCAACGCGAGTACGCGAGCGGCCTTGATGGCCTGCTCCTCGCCCAACGGCTGGGCGGCTACCGGGGCTGCCACGGGAGCGGGCTGCGGCGGCGGCTTGACCGGCTCGGGTTCGGGCTCGTACACCGGAATCGTTTGGGTGGGTTGGGCACTGGTGCTGCCACTCGCACGCGCGCCGGCCAGTTCCTGGTCCAGTTCGGCGACTCGCTGACGCAGATCCGAGTTCTCCTCGATCAGGCGGGTCAGCTCGTTTTCGACCAGATCGAGGAAGGCGTCGACCTCGTCCTCGTTGTAACCACGCTTGCCGATGGGCGGCTTGCTGAACGCCACATTGTGGACGTCTGCGGGTGTCAGCGGCATTCCTAGCCCCCTTGAGTGTGGACGGTCTAACCGACCAGGAAAGTGTAGAACGAGATGAACGTTGTGGTAGCCATACTGCAACTGCGGCCCATCCTGTCACACGAGACCCGCCGGTTGCCGAATCGGTCGATAAATAAGACCGAATTTCACAGATTAAGAGGTAACAAATCGGCCCCTTATGTGACCTATATCCGAACCCCAGCAAACTGCGCTAAGTCGGCAATTAGCGGTCGGGCGCGCCGGTTCGGGCCGACTCAGACGTGATAGTCCAGTGCCATGGTCATGCCGATGAACGCCACCAGCAGCAGCACCATGATGGACAGGTCGAAGCGCACGGCACCGACGGTGAGCTGGGGGATCAGCCGTCTCAGCAGATTCACCGGCGGATCGGTGACCGAAAGGATGATTTCGAGGATCACCACGGTCAATCCGCGCGGGTGCCAATCCCGGCTGAACGAGCGGATGAATTCAACGACGACGCGCGCGATCAGCAGTAGCCAAAAGATGAACAGCGCAAAACCAATGATGTGCACGAACAGCGTCAACGAGAGCCCGACCTTAGTGATGAAGATGTGACCTTGGCGACAGCCCACGCCTCTTTCCAGCAGGGCAAAGTCAGCCTACCGGCTCGGACGCGGAGCCGCCGGACGGCTACTGGTACGCGTAGAACCCGGTCTCGGCGATGCGTCGGCGCTCTTCAGGCGAGACGTCGACGTCGGCAGGTGAGAGCAGAAACACCTTGGTCGCCACTTTGTCGAATGAGCCACGCAGCGCGAAAGCCAGGCCTGCGGCGAAGTCGACCAGCCGTTTGGCGTCGGCGTTGTCCATCGAGACCAGGTCCATGATCACCGGAGTTCCGTCGCGGAACCGCTCGCCGATGGTGCGGGCCTCGCTGTAGTCCTTGGGCCGCAGCGTGGTGATCTTCGACA
>CBAAAS010000110.1:0-7756 GCA_964658855.1 uncultured Mycobacterium sp. | reverse complement strand
CTGCCGGTGATCGACTCTGCCGACGTCTTCTACTCCCAGGACAGCGGAATCGACTGGGATGTCATCTTTTTAATGCTCGGCATGATGATCATCGTCAGCATCATGCGCCAGACCGGCGCCTTCGAGTACGCGGCGATCTGGGCGGTGAAACGCTCCAACGGCTCCCCTGTGCGCATCATGATTTTATTGATGTTGATCATGGCCCTGGCATCGGCGATTCTGCCCAACGTCGTCTCGGTGTTGCTGATTGCGCCGGTCACGCTCCTGGTCTGCGAGCGGTTGGAGATCAACCCGGTACCGCTCTTGATCGCGGAGGTATTCGCCTCGAACATCGGCGGCGCGGCAACGCTTGTCGGCGATCCGCCCAACATCATCATCGGAGCCCGTAAAGGCTTGTCGTTCAACGCATTCTTCGTCAACATGGCGCCGATCGTGGTGATCGTGATGCTGGCTCTGGTCGCCGCGGCCCCGCTGCTGTTCCGCGGACTCGGCGCGGTCGATCCCGAACGCGTCGCCGAAGTCGTCTCGGTGGACGACGACGACGTCCTCCACGACCGCCGGCTGTTGGTCAAATGCAGTGTCGTCCTGGTGGCCGTGCTGGTGGGGTTCGTCGTGTCCCCGACCATCCACCTCGCACCGTCGCTGGTGGCGCTGCTGGGTGCCGGCGCCCTGATTCTGTGGTCTGGGATGGAGCAGTCCGACTACCTGGCCAACGTCGAGTGGGACACCCTGTTGTTCATCGTCGGCCTGTTCATCATGGTCGGCGCCCTGTTGAAAACCGGCTTCATCGGCACCGTGGGCCGGCTGGCGGCCGGCGTCATCGGTGGCAACATGCTGCTGGCGACGATGCTGATCCTCTTCGTCTCGACTCTGGTGTCCGGACTGATTGACAACGTTCCCTACATCGCGACGATGACACCGATCGTCGACCATCTCGCCTCGACAATGCCCGGGCAGTCGCACCACGACGTGCTGTGGTGGTCGCTGGCGCTCGGCGGCGACCTGGGCGGCAACCTGACCGCCGTAGGGTCCACCGCCAACATCGTGATGATCGGTATCGCGCTGCGATCCGGTAACGCGATCTCGTTCTGGGAATTCACCCGAAAAGGCATCGCGGCGACCGCGCTGTCCACGGTGCTGTGCGCGCTCTACCTGTGGCTGCGGTATTTCGTGCTCGCCTAGGAGTCAGCGGGTCAGCAGTGCGACGCACTCGATGTGGTGCGTCAACGGGAACGAGTCGAACACCGACAGGTTCTGCACTGTGTAACCATGACGCTGATACAGTCCGACGTCGCGGGCGAATGATGCTGCTTCACAACCGATATGAACAATTCGCGGGACCTCCGCCGCGGCCAGCAGGTCGATCACCTCGCGCCCGGCGCCGCCACGCGGGGGATCCAGCACCGCAACGTCGGCTCTGCCGCGCTGGGCAGTCAACGCCCGCCGGACCGAATCACTGACCACCCGCACCTGCGCAAGATCGGCCAAGGTGGCGCGCGCCGCCCGCGACGCCGCTCGCGCGCTGTCGACGCTGAGCACCTGGCCGGACTCCCCCACCGCATCGGCCAGGACTGCGGCGAAAAGCCCCGCGCCGCCGTAGAGATCCCATGCGGTCATGCCTCGATCGGGTTGAGCCCACTCGCCGACCAGTTCGCTGTAGGTCCGCGCGGCGTCCCGGTGGGCCTGCCAGAAGCCCGTTACCGGAACCTGCCAGCTGTGCCGCCCGGCCCGCTGCACACCGTGATGACTGCCCTCGACCACGTCGGTCGCATTGCGCCGGCCTTGGCGCACGGTACGTGCCACATGCCGTTGGCCGTCATCGTCGAGCACGACGTGCAGATGCGCGCCGGGGGGCCACGCCGTGTCGGTCAGCCCATCCGTCATTCCCGCCGGCAGCTGACCGCAGTTCAGATCGGCGACCAGATCATCGCTGCGATAGCGGTGAAAGCCTGGACGACCGTCGGGCCCGACGTCGAGCCGGATCCGCGTCCGCCAACCGGTGGAACCCGTGGGCGACAGCGGCTGGACTTCGCCACTCCACTCGTAATTGCCCAGGCGCGCAAGCTGATTGGACACCACGTCGGCTTTCAGAGCACGCGCCGCGGCCGGCTCGACAAACGCGAGGTCGCAGCACCCGGCGCCGTCGATGCCGGCGATAGGGCATAGCGATTCGGCGCGGTCACTGGACGGTTCGATCACCTCGATGGTCTCGGCATGCCAGTACGAGCCGCGGTCGGCGGTGACCCGCACGCGCACCTGCTCGCCGGGCAACGCGTAGCGGACGAACACCACCCGGCCGTCGTGCCGCGCCACGCAGCTGCCGCCGTTCGCCGGCGCCCCGACGGTCAGGGTCAGCTCTCCCAGCGCCGGTGGTGGCGCCGCGGTGGTTTCCGAGGTCAATCGAATATCCCTCTACGCGCGTCGCCAGGAGCTGCATGCGGTTGCATGGTCTTGATCCGCTCTGACGAATTGAGTTGCCAGGGAACCGATGTCACCATCACTCCCGGCATGAACAGCAGCCGTCCTTTCAGCCGCAGGGCGCTCTGATTATGCAGTACGTGCTCCCACCAGTGGCCGACGACGTATTCCGGGAGGAACACCGTCACCACGGTACGGGGCGACTCCTTGCTGACGCGCTTCACGTAATCCAGTATCGGACGGGTGATTTCGCGGTACGGGGAAGCGATGACCTTCAGCGGCACGTTGAGTTTGCTGCCTTCCCAACGGTGGACCAGCTTGCGGGTCTCGCCGTCGTCGACGCTCACCGTGATCGCCTCCAACACATCCGGCCTCGTCGCTCGCGCGTAGGCCAGCGCGCGCAGCGTCGGCAGGTGCAACTTCGACACCAGCACGATCGCGTGGTTACGGCTGGGCAACACGACGTCGTGGTCGTCGGCTTGTTGCTCGATCTCCCGGCTGACCGTGTCGTAGTGCTTGCGGATGAGCTTCATCAACACGAACAGCAATGTCATGGCGACTACGGCGATCCAGGCGCCGGCCAGGAATTTGGTGACCGCGACGACGAGCAACACCGCGCCGGTGGCCACGAATCCGATCGTGTTGACAATCCGGGAGCGGATCATCGTCCGCCGGGCCGCGGGGTCTGTTTCGTTGTGCAACAACCGAGTCCAGTGCCGGACCATGCCGATTTGGCTCAGAGTGAACGAAATGAACACCCCGACGATGTAGAGCTGGATCAGCGCGGTGACCTGTGCCCGGAACGCGATGACCGCGGCGAGGGCCGCCACCGCCAGGAACACGATGCCGTTGGAGAACGCCAGCCGGTCGCCACGGGTGTGCAGCTGGCGGGGCAGGTAGCTGTCCTGCGCCAGCACCGAGCCGAGCACCGGAAAGCCGTTGAAGGCGGTGTTGGCCGCCAACACCAGGATGAGTGCGGTCACGACGGCGATCAGCAGGAAACCGATGTGGAAGCTGCCGAACACCGCCTGTGCGATCTGGGTGACCAGAGTCTTCTGCTGGTAGTCGCGCGGCGCCCCGCTGAGCTGGGCGGCAGGGTTGTCGACGACCTGAACCCCAGTCTCCTTCGCCAACAAGATGATGCCCATGAAGAGTCCGACAGCGATCGTGCCGAGCAACAACAGCGTCGTTGCGGCGTTGCGCGACTTGGGTTTCTGAAAGGCCGGCACCCCATTGCTGATCGCCTCGACACCGGTCAGCGCCGCACACCCCGAGGAGAACGACCGCGCCAACAGGAACACCATCGCAAAACCGGCGATCGAGGTGCGCTCGGCATGCATCACAAAGCCCGCGGATTCCGCCCGGATCGGCTCACCCAACGCATAGATCCGAAACAGGCCCCAGACCAACATGATCCCGACGCCGGCGATGAACGCATAGGTCGGGACGGCAAACGCGAAACCGGATTCGCGTACCCCGCGCAGATTCAAGGCCATCACTAGCAGGATCGCGCTGACGCAGAAGATGACCTTATGGTGTTCTACGAACGGGATGGCCGAGCCGATGTTCGACATCGCCGAGGCGGTCGAAACAGCAACCGTGAGCACGTAATCCACCATCAAGGCGCTGGCGACGGTGAGGCCGGCATTGGGTCCCAGATTGGTGGTGACCACCTCGTAGTCGCCGCCGCCGGACGGATAGGCATGCACGTTCTGCCGGTAGCTGGCCACCACGACCAGCATGACCGCGGCAACCGCGACGCCGATCCACGGCGTCAGCGAGTACGCCGCGAGCCCGGCCACCGACAGCGTCAGGAAGACCTCTTCGGGCGCATACGCGACCGACGAGAGCGCATCAGAGGCGAACACCGGCAAGGCGATCCGCTTGGGCAGCAGCGTGTGGCTCAGCCGGTCGCTGCGAAACGGCTGACCCAGGATGAGACGCCGCGCCGCAGTCGAAAGTTTGGACACGAGAGCCAAGAGTAAGCGCAACCGTGCCTGCCGGTACGGTGCCCTAGACCAGAATGTCTCCCAAACCGGCAGGCCACTGCGGCTCACCGGGCCGAGAGGACGTTGGAGTGCGAGTCGTTGTGATGGGCTGCGGCCGGGTGGGATCGTCGGTCGCCGAGGGCCTGTCCCGGATCGGTCACGAGGTCGCGGTCATCGACAGCGACGCTGCGGCGTTCAGCCGGCTGAGCCCCGAGTTCGCCGGTCAGCGCGTGCTCGGTCTGGGATTTGACCGAGATGTACTCCTGAAGGCCGGTATCGAGGGCGCCGACGCGTTCGCCGCCGTGTCCTCCGGCGACAACTCCAACATCATCTCGGCCCGGTTAGCCCGGGAGACGTTCGGTGTGCGGCGGGTGGTCGCCCGGATATACGACGCCAAGCGTGCCGATGTCTACGAACGTCTCGGGATCCCCACGATCGCCACCGTGCCGTGGACCACCGATCGACTGCTGCACGCGCTCACCCGGGAGAGCGAGACCGCCAAGTGGCGGGACCCGACCGGCACCGTCGCCGTAGTCGAGGTGGCGCTGCACGAGGACTGGGTGGGCCGGCTGGCGACCGACCTGGAGTCCGCGACCGGCGCGCGGGTGGCGTTTTTGATCCGGTTCGGAACCGGAGTGCTCCCGGAACCCAAGACGGTCATCCAGTCCGGAGACCAGCTCTATATTGCCGCGATCTCCGGACGGGCGGCCGAGGCATTGGCCATCGCGGCGCTGCCGCCGAGCGAGGACGCCGAGTCATGAAGGTCGCTATCGCAGGTGCCGGCGCGGTCGGCCGGTCGGTGGCCCGTGAGCTGATCGAGAACAAGCACGACGTGACGCTGATCGAGCGCAAGGCCGAACACGTCGACGAGGAGGCCATTCCAGCCGCGCACTGGCGCCTCGGTGACGCGTGCGAGGTGAGCGTGCTGGAGTCGGTGCAGCTGCACGAGTTCGACGTGGTGGTGGCCGCCACCGGTGACGACAAGGCCAACGTGGTGCTCAGCTTGCTGGCCAAGACAGAGTTCGCGGTGCCCCGGGTAGTTGCCCGGGTCAACGATCCCCGCAACGAGTGGCTGTTCACCGACGCGTGGGGCGTCGATGTGGCGGTGTCCACTCCGCGGATGCTGTGTTCGTTGATCGAGGAAGCCGTCGCCGTCGGCGATTTGGTCCGCCTGATGGAATTCCGGAAGGGTCAGGCCAACCTGGTGGAGATCACCCTGCCGGACAACACACCCTGGGGCGGCAAGCCCGTGCGCAAGCTGCAGCTGCCGCGAGACGTTGCATTGGTGACGATTCTGCGGGGGCCCCGGGTGATCGTGCCGCAAGACGACGAACCACTCGAAGGCGGCGACGAGCTGTTGTTCGTCGCGATCACCGAGGCGGAAGAGGAACTGCGCCAGCATCTGCTGCCGTGACGGCAGGGCCCTCCAAGCCGTCGCCCGCCACGTCGTCCAGCGCCCGCTGCGCCGTCCGGATCGCCAGGAACGTCACCAACGCCGCGAGTGCTGCCAGCGGCCAACCCATCGCGATCCGCGCCACCACCAGCCAGCCTTCGTGGTTGGTGTCGTAGAGCACCCGCTGCACCACGAAGCGGGCGCCGAACACCACCACCCAGGTGAGCGTGGCGACGTCGAACGCGTAGACCGCGCGCCGGACGTTGCGCCAGCCGCGATCGTGGCCATGCAGCCAGCTCCAGATGTAGCCGACGACGGGTCGGCGAATCACGATCGACACCGCGAACACCGCCGCGTACAGCAGCGACGTCCAGATGCCGAGCAGGAAATACCCCTTGGACTGACCCAGCAGGTAGGCGATCAGCACGCAGACGCCGACGCCGATCAGTCCGGACACGGCCGGCTGCACCGACTCGCGACGGACCAGGCGCCACAGCAGGATCAGGGTGGCAACACCGAGCGCGGCGCCGGATGCCGCGGGCAGGCCCAGCAGCCGCGAGGTGCCGACGAAGACCAGCACCGGCACCGACGAATAGATGATTCCCGCAACACCGCCGAGTTGCGCCATCATCCGCTCGGCCGGAGTGCGGTCGTCGGCAGTCTCTAGTTCACCGTCGACGGCGTCAGCCGGGCCGCCGGCGTCAGTCGCACGGTTCACCTGGTGTGCCTCACCGCTGAATCTCGTAGTGCGGGTTGTAGATCGCCTTGCTGCCGTTCTCCAGCTTGCCGAGCCGGCCCTGCACCCGCAGCGTGCGGCCTGACTCGATGCCGGGGATCTTGCGCTGACCCAACCACACCAACTCGATGGTGTCGGTGCCGTCGAAGAGTTCGGCGCGAACGCCGTCGGCGCAGCCTTTGCCGTTGCAGTCGACGCTGCGCAGCGTCCCGACCACGGTGACCTCTTGGCCACGCTGGCAGTCGATGGCCCGCTGCGCGCCGGTCGTCACCGCCTCGTCGGACAGTTCCTCGGCATCGCGCTGCTCGGGGTCCTCGGTCAACCGACGAGTCAGCCGGCGCAGATAACCTTCCGCCGCCATGGCTTCTCCTGAGCGTTCGCGTTGCTTCACATCGGATCGGGTGACACTGATCCTGACATACCAACGGACACCGTAGACCGAATGGTTCCCCAATGCCACGCGGCGCCCGGGCAGTATCTACGGGGTGATGATCGACCTTCGCGGCGTGCGGGCCGTCGTCCTGCCGGGAACGGGATCTGACGACAGTTACATCGCCCGGGCATTCGGCGGACCGCTGCGCGACGCCGGCGCTCAACTGCTGGCGCCGAGGCCGCAGCCGGCCCGTTTGATCGACGGCTATCTGGACGACTTGGACGCTGCCGCGCGCGGCGGACCGATCGCGGTCGGCGGTGTGTCGATCGGGGCCGCGGTGGCCGTGGCCTGGGCGCTGCAGCATCCTGAGCGCACCGTCGCGGTGCTGGCCGCGTTGCCGGCCTGGACGGGCGCACCTGACGGTGCGACGGCCGCGGTCGCAGCCGAATACTCCGCGCGACAACTGCGCGACGACGGGTTGGAGGAGACGACGGCCCAGATGCGCTCGTCCAGTCCGGCGTGGCTGGCCGACGAGTTGGCCCGGTCGTGGCTCGGCCAGTGGCCGGATCTGCCGCGCGCCATGGAGCAGGCTGCCACCTACGTGGCTCCCACTGACGCGGAACTGCAGCGGCTGACACCGCCGCTCGGTGTCGCAGCGGCAAGCGATGACCCGATTCATCCGATCGAGGTCGGTCGCCAGTGGGCTGCGGCAGCGCCGCGCGGGGCTCTGCGCACTGTCACCCTGGATCAGATCGGCGCAGATCCCGCCGCGCTGGGCGCCGCTTGCCTGGCGGCACTGGCGGCGGCTTAGCTACCGCGCAGTTGCTGCATCGCCGACCCCGAAGCGC